>JAUVGS010000129.1 GCA_030593665.1 Chitinivibrionales bacterium
AAGGAGTGTATCATAATAGTATGCAGTATCTCCCCGATACCGCCCTGCCTTAATAGTATCTTTGAATGTGTATCCAGATAATGAATCGGTAGACTTATACAGAAGATATCCGTCAGTCTGAGTGAAATCAATCAGTGTTACCTGAATATGGCTGGGAGTTCCTACTGCTTTAACCGTTCCGGGTAGCGGTATTTTCAGGGAAGTAACAGGAGTACCATAACCGGTTACCCATTTGCTTTCACCGGACGTGTTGGCACTGTTTACCCGATAGTAAAATGTCGTATCAATAGAGTCGGTAACCGTAAAAGTCGTATCAGTAACGATGTACGCAAGGTTAAAATTATATATGTTGTTGGCATAAGGAGATAATGACCGATAAAGGCGATATGATAAAGCACCGGGACTTACGTTCCACAAAAGGACAACGCTGTTCTGGAAACTTACCGCCTGGAGAGTATCGGTGTAGGGCAGCGGTTTCAACATACCGCCGACAATAGTACTTTGATAGCTTTTTTCATTAGTAATAGTATCGAGCCGGGAAACACGGTAATAGTACCGTGTGTAAATACCGGGTGAAACGGTAGAATCAGTATAATAACAATAGGGTAAAGTAAATGACGGTGTGTCAATTGGCGAGAATGAAAGGCTGTCTATACTATCGATAGAACGGTATACAATATAGCTTTGATAGCTCACACCGCTTTCCCAGTAAAGTGCCATGGCACTATCAGTAGTTTTTTGAGTATCGACTGCTACCTTGTACGGAATTATCATAATATACGCGGCGTTGCTGTAATCGCTGCAATCTCCTCTCCCGGCATCGTTATATGCAGCAATATAATAGCGATACGTAGCATCGCTTGACGGTGTGTCCAGGTAAGCTGTATCAGCAGGCGAGGTTAATGAATCAACAAACGTAGTGTCACTGTAAGGGGAATCGCCACGATGTCGGTATAGTAGATAGCCTTTTGCGCCGACAACAGAACACCAGGTAACTTTGATTTGTGTGCCAAGTGTTCCTGCGGATGCTACTACTCCTGTGGGCGCATCAAGGCGGTCTAAATAGGCATCGATATAATCGCTGAAAGGACTACTGCCAATATCAGTAGTATATGAATACTTATAATACTGTTCATCAGTGCCGGGTACATTCCGGTCAATAAAATTAAAAGAGGACAATAAATTTGAAGTTGTATCTCCAATTTTTTTAAAGGGGCCGGAGGGTTTCGAAGCACGAAAAATTTCGTAACCGGTTATAGAATTTACACCCGCATCTGCTATATAAAAGGTAATGGTTATTGAATTACTCGAAAGATATAAGGTGTAATTCCAAAAGGGGAGTCGTGGTGGATTAAGAGAGGCATTATATTTACGGCCGGAAAGTGTATCCGGATAGAAATTCTTTCCATACGGATTGGATGCAGCGAGCAGATAATAATACAGGTCATAGGCAGGCACCGTATCCACATATACCGTATCATAGAGTACTGCAAGGGTATCATAAGGGCCGGTTAATTCTTTACTGCGGTAAACCGTAATAGGGGCGCTTAAATCGCAATCCCACCGTAAACGAACGGCATAGGAGAGATTATCAACGAAAACATTTGTCGGTGCTTGCGGCGGGATGCCGCCCGGTGTATTGAAAGCACCTACAGCAGTATCATTTTTGTTTGTCGAATCAGTATCAAAAGCGATGATTCTGTAATTATAGACAGCCGCGGGTTTGATACCGGAAACCGTGATAGAACTATCTCCCTCAGTAAAGAAATGGGGGAGATAGATAGTATTATTTTCATTTAAAAGAACACTATACGACACCGTGTCTAATTCGCCTTCCGGATCATGTGCAAAAATTTCAAGGGTTACGGAACCGGTTGAGTCTGAAAAATTAAACGATGTCCATGGCGGATTGGACAGGATATTATCATACAGAATCGGTGGCTGGTTTTTTGTCCAACTGGTACCATTCGGATCAAAAGGATTATCCTGATTGCCAAGATCGTCGATAAGCGTACAGCTTACTAGTAATCCCATGATACAGAGAAAGTAATTCTTTTTTAATAGCCGCATTATATGGTCATCTCCTTAGAATATCTGGTATGAATTCATGTTAAAACGGGATTGATATGACAAAAAAGAGTGTAAATAATCCTCCGGTCCCATAGAGTATATTTCGAATAAGAGCATTATCTTCAGCTTTTTTCTTTTCACTTTCCGCACATTGATAAGTATCGTTGAATTTTTCAATATCTACCGGTTCTCCTGTACCTTCAGGATCAAGAACTTTATATTCATCTTTGAACTCCTGCGCGTTGTCATTATGCTGTTTAACCTGTGCATTATAGTAGATACCGGTTCCCCATGCCCCTGCAGCAAATAATCCAAAGATAACCCGGCGTGCATTTTGTTTTCCTTTTTTCATCTCTTTTTTGTGTGCCTTTACCGAATCGAGTTTCGCCTCTGAAAAAAGGATAAACGCAAACGTATCGCGTGTATGTTTCCGAATAGTAATTTTTTCGTTAACTGTTACGTAGCCTTTCATGGAGAGATTCAGGTCGTATTCTCCAGGAACAACAGTATCGTTTTGATAGGGAGTAACGCCTATCTTCTGAGCATTCAGCGAAACATCGGCACCTTCAGGGTTTGATTTGATCGTTGCCAGGCCGTATTTATACACAAGATTTCGTGCAACAATTTTTGTATTGCCGGCAGCCAGTTCAAAAGATTCGGAATAGGTTTCATACCGGGGGTGCGCTATTTCGATCGTATACTTCTCTGGCATGATAGTGTTATCGGTAAAAGGGGTGGCACCGACCTTTTTGCCGTTAAGAATGACATCAGCACCTTCCGGAATTGTTTTCACAACAAGCATGCCCGTATTTTTGGTCGGCTTTAATTCTTTTGGTTGTTCTTCCTTTTCTGAAGGAGGTTGAATTTTTTTCGCTTCAGCTTTTTCCATTGGGATAGGTTCCAGACCTACCAGTTTTCTTGCGATATTCGGTAGAAAGTATATGACATCCTCAAGTTTACCCGGAATATCCTGGCTTACAACTTTTACTATCTGGCCGGTACCAACATTGATCGCACGAAGGTTTATAATAATCAGGGTACCGAGACGTCCTACCGAGCCGGTAATAATCTCCTTTACCCCCAGTATCTGTCCCATTTCTACCAGACATGCTTCATCCTTACATGCACCTGAAACCTGAAAGCCCTGTTCCTTGAGTATATCTTTGATCTGATCCCGTTCGAGTAGATTGACCCGGTTGGTTCTAAATAATTCAACATTAAGCCGATCAGTGATAAGAGCGGCATCACCCGGTGATATTCCTTCGGAATTTTTTAAAGTGAGTACTGCAATGTTGGGGAGTTTTACCGTTTCATCTGTTGAAAGGGTATCGCTTATGCCTGTTGAAATTATGACTAGAATTGCCATTATAACGGGGCATATCATGTCTGCGAACATTGATCTCATAATTAAGGTTCCTTACAATAATGGAATAGGTACTTCTCAGGTACAAGTGTACTGTAATGGTGCTTTTTTTACAAGTGTCTCAGTTTTCACTTTAGCTATGCCGGCCTTTTTTATCCAGTGATATACCACTGAGGTTTATAAAATATAACCTGTTATACGGGTATGAAATTATGAATAATTACGATGCGGTTTTCTTGAATAAATCATTACTTTCTTCTTGAAAATCGGTTGTAGGAACAGTACACTTTTAGTACCTTAGAAATTATTTTCGTGTTTTTTTTGGCAGAAAATAATTTCGTGAAAGTACTTATCCAGTTTATCTGGGTTATTTAATACATTATAATATATAACCACACATATCTTTTACGAGGAAGGTATCGCTATGAAATATTCAAATCTAATTTGCCGGATAATTTTGTTTTTTCCGTTCTGTATCCTCGTGCTGTTCTCATGTGTAAAAAAAGAGTCTTTCAATGTAAAAACAGGCACTGTTTCCGGGACCGTAGAGGTACTTCGCGGTGATACAAGGAGTCCTGCACAGAAGGGTGCAAAAGTAGGGTCCGGAGATATTTTTATTACGGGAACAGGTGCATCGGTTACTATTCACATTCTGCAGAAGCGCGTGGTATATCTGAACGAAAATAGTAAAGCTAAAATTGAATATGTGTGGGAAGAGGCTGATTCTGCTTTGAGTGTAACAGTAAGCCTGGCAAATGGTGAAGTATTCTCGGAATATCTGCAGGCGGGAGGTTTTTCCAGTGCCTATGCTTTATCAACGCCATTTGCTTCAATTATTGGGAAAGAATCTTCCTTTGATGTTGAATTCCATGGTGATGGAAAAGTCACGAATGTAAAAACATTTGATGGCCGGGCTGATGTGTATCCTGTACACGGGGAGCATGTAACGGTTCCGGAGTGTAATAAAATATTAGTAACCGATGATGGCAGGGTAAGCAGCCTTGTTTCAATAATGGAAGAGGATATTGAGGATTTATCGGTATGGGTCGATAAGGGGCGGGTTGCATCACTCGTTGCGGCTTCGGGATGTTCGGGTGAACCAAAAGAAGATCTGCCGCCGGTATGGGAAGGTGAACCGAAGAAGAGTTGTAAACCGGGAGTTGCCCTGACAGACAAACTTATTGCAAAAGATCCGGAAGGCAAAGCGGTTCGCTATTTTCTTGTCAAAGGACCGCAGGGGATGACACTTTCAGAAACTGACGGTGTTTTGAAATATAAAACGAAGAATCCGGGTACTTATGAGATAGAGGTCAGTGCTGAAGACGAGTCGGGGAATGCCACACCGTTACACTATTTTATCACGGTGGTTGGTCGGTTGAATGCGGTTGTTCGGATACCGGGAACGGTGAAAGCGGGAGAGGAACTCAGCATCAATGCGTCCCGGTCTGTCAATGTCCAGGGAAAAAAGGAAGGATTGGAATATCGGTTTGATGTCAATGGTGATGGCAGATGGGACTATCCAAAATCGGAGGCGTTCGGGAAAGAGGCTGTCATTTCTCATACGTATAAAAAACAGGGTACCTATACTGTAAAGATGCAGGTGAAGGATCAGGATGGAAAGACTGCTTCAGCATCACGTCGTATAGAGGTGACTGTGCCGCCTCTGATAAAGATAGTAACCAAACCGGAATATGGTTTAGTCGGGACTGAATATACCCTGTGGGTGAAGGGAAAATATCCTGCGAAAAAGTTTGTCGTTCGATGGGACCTCAACGGGGATGGCCGGTGGGATTATCCAAGTGACGCATCTTTTACCGATAAGATTGAAATTCGACATCTGTGGGATAAACCCGGCTCTTATTCAGTGATCGTTGAAGCTGAGGATGCTGATAAAAATCGTGTTACTGCGAAGAAGCTGGTATCAGTATATCAGGGTATAATAATTGAAGCACTGAAAGGACCTGATACGGTAAATATTAACGAAAAGGTTTCCATTACCTGTGTTGCAAAGGATCCAAAATTTAAAATAATTGAATATGCATGGGATTATGCCGGGGTGGGTATGTTTAATAAAAAAACAAAGCAGCCGACAGTCATCTGTTCTTATAAAAAGGCCGGCATATATACCTTTGTCTGCAGTATAACTAATGAAAAGGGAATGAGTTCTTCAGCATCAAAGGATATTGTGGTCCTTAATTTTGCTACGACTATCGATGCCGGTGGCCCCTATAAGACATTTGTGAATAAACAGTTTACCGTAAAAGGCCTGGCAAAAGATGTGGATAACAAAATAATTTCGTATATGTGGGATCTGGATAATGATAAAAAGTATGAGGTTACCTCGGACAAAACATCCGTGGCTGACCATATTTATAAACGCCAGGGAACGTATGTTGTTCGTTTTGCTGCGAAACTGGATGATGGTTCCGTCCACGAAGACACTGCGGTGGTAAACGTGGAGAACCATAAACCGAAGGCGTTTGCCGGTGATGATATTGTTTCCCGGAAGAAGAAAAGGGTTGCATTAAACGGTGTGGGCAAAGATCCGGATAATAATATTTCAAAATATGAATGGGACTTTGATGGTGATGGCACATTCGACTGGAATGCAAAGGATACCGGATATATCGAACATGAGTTTCTTGAATACTCGGCGTCGGTGTTGAAGGTGACTGATGCTGAAGGTGCACAAGCGTTTGATACGGTTCGAATTATCATTTGTCCAAAAGGGATGAAAACTATAGATGAAGATATGAAATATTGTATTGATAAATACGAATACCCGAACAGGAAAAATGAAATGACTGTAAGCAACGTTACCTATAATCAGGCTGCCGCAAAATGCAAAAAGGCGGGGAAACGGTTGTGTACCTATAAGGAGATGGTTAAAGCCTGTCAAGGTGGTAAAACCAAATA
>JAUVGS010000328.1 GCA_030593665.1 Chitinivibrionales bacterium
AGAATACCATTCTTCCATAGCGGCGAGTAGACACGATTGTGCCTGTCAATGCGACGCCTTGGCCCTGGTTTTCCGAACCATTGCAGGACAGATTCGTCCACCCCTTTCACATGTTGATCTTTACTAAAGGGGTTGTTCTGCGGATTGTTGTAATTGTGCGTCCATTCTCCCGCACCGACAATTTCCCCTTTTCGATACATTCCGCCACTCCCCTTGCTGAAAAAAGCAGTACCACCATAAGGACGCAACACCCGTCTCGCTTCATCCTTTGAGCCGTTGAATGAGCCGCCGGTTGCATAGCCGTCAAAGGTAACAATATTGAACAATGAATTTGTATAGGGTAGCGTATTCAATGTGGTGTGATGAACCGATACCTGATCACCTACTCCCGCGGAATCCAGATGCAAACGAGCCTGAGCAACCTTTGCACTGTCCGATTCAACGCAAACGATTTTAAGATCGGTCAATACAGCCAGTTCATAAGCTAAATGCCCTCCCTCATTATCAAGAATTAAACAGTACCCTTTTGTAACACCGGCAGATGCTACAATTTTTTTAGCAGCATTAACAAATTGTTGTTTTTGAGAGTTATTGGAATATGGATAATCTTTAATGACCGGTCTGATCGTATCTGCGACAGCAACTCCTGATGCGAAACAGTATAAATAGCCCTTGTCGGTGCTAACAAAAAGCAGGCCATTGGAAAAAGCGCACGAATAGGCTTTTCCTGTGATATTAGAAGACCAGTTTCCGCCGGAAACCTTACCATCTGCTCCCTTAAAAGTAATATTTCCCACAGTGATAGTTGCGCCCTGATATTCATTGTGGATACGATTTCCCCTCGTAGCACCAAAAAAGGTTTTATTACCGGTTCGACCGGTGGGACACTCAATTGTACTATCCGTGAGAATCAGATATCCCTGTGGTGAAATCGTTGCAGAATTGTTGGATATGACCTTACCATTATCACTTCTGAGTATTATTTTCCTGGTTCCCAGACTGGTCGGAAATAGCCCTGCGCCAAAATGCAGTCTGTTATTGTGAAGTAATACATCTGTTCTAATAGGAAAAATACTGATTACATGTTCATTTCCGGAGATTTTTCTTGCATCAGGTTCGTTGGTATATCTCCAGTTAAGAGTACCGTCAGATATGTTGACAGAATATACGGTACCGTCATCAGATCCAAAGAACACCGAGTTATTCACAACGGTAGGGGCGAAACGAACCGGTGCTTCTGTAAAGAATGTCCACACCTCATTTCCTGAAGATGCATCTAGGCAATACACCTTGCCATCGGAAGATGATCCGAAAAAGACCTTGTTCTGAGAAGAGACAAGATGACTCGTCCGGTCAAAGGTAACCAGAGGCGGCAATATTTTATTACCCTTATTCCAGAAATCATGCATTGCAGGCGGCGGCCAGGCGGGTGCCGGTTTCTGCCTCATTATGTACACCCATTGTAAATTAAGCGGAAGAGTAACCGTTTCCGATGATTTGCCGGAACGCTTCGCGTCGTGCATGTAGGTCGGCCAATCTTCAGCCGTGAGAGTTGTGTGGAAGAGTATTACTGCAATAATAATAAAAAAAAAAAAGAGGCGGCGGTTTTCCCGACGCGGCGACTAAATAGATGTTTAATGTTTATGTCCATAATATTCCCCTTTCAGAATATAGTTTATACAATCGCCCCCCCATTCAACTCAGCTTTATCATAGAATCGTTATCTTCTTGCGGGCTAAAACAACCCCGCCAACGTTCAGTCTTAACAAGTACAATGATACTCCAGCGCCGGTGAGCGGTATTTTAACCTTCGTAAAATTATTATTGCCGTCTACTACACCCTGCCATACGCGTTGACCACGAATATTAAATATGGAAACTGTTATCGGAGTATTTTTACCCGCATTATATGGAGGTAAAATAAGTTCAATACAAATGCATTCACTGCACCCCGTATATTTACGAATCGGCATGGTTGGTTTTTCATAGTGCACCTTTTTTTTATTGTAAAACCAATACTTAACCCCGTTCCACAAATTTGGCAGCATACTGTACATAACATCGACTTTAATAATTGTATGTGACAATTCCATATCATTCAACAGATAAACTGTCACACACGTCATTATTCAGTAAAAAATATTGTGGAAAAGAAAGCTTTTCCCTTTGTTTCAAGTTCAACAATATAACAGCCCTTTCCAGCATAGTTCTCCTTCTGCCCTGAGCCGTTCCATATCAAAATTTTATTATTACCACAAAGCGTGTTGATTGATTTCGTATAGAGAGTCCTGCCGTGTATGGTGTAGATTGTAATTTTCACCCTTTCTCTTCCTGCATAACTTTCATTAAGCAGCAGGTATACTTCTCTCCTATTGGAAATAACGGAAAAGTCGGATTCGGCAATATTTGAAACAACATCGACATATATGGAAGTCTGGATATTCATTGAAAGAGAATCCAACATTTTTTTAGCATTTGCAACAGAATTTGTATACCCGCCTGATGTTGAAAAAGAATTTATTACGCCGTTCAACTTTACAAGATCATTCGCGCTTAAATATTGTTTTATTATTCGAACCTTTTCAAAATCCTGTATTCCTTCACGCAGCCGTTCAAACCGTATTGAACTTCGCGGCCCCGGGTAAACCTGAAAACAATCTCCCGCCTGCCAGGTACGATGCCTTGTATCAACCAGAGGATCCTCCACCCAACTGTTATAAGCCCATCGCAGGGTACCGTCCAAACCATGTTTAATAGCGTACCAACTCAACCAGACTGCTTCAGCGGGAGGAGAATATGTGAAATTATTCGGTTTGTTTGTAGAGGTACACACATAGTAGGTGGTAACCTGCCCCCTGGCTTTTCTTTTTTTAGCTATACTTAGCGTATTATTATCCACACTTTTAACACCCAGACACAAATTATGAATATCAGCGTCAATTTCGGCGTGATAATTTCCTGCCATCGAAATCTTAAGACCGGGAGCGGTTTTTTTTACCAGCGAAATAACTGCTTTCATAATTTCCAGACCACGTTCGTCCATGACAATAGCGGTACGGTCAATCCATCCTCTGGCAATAAGATGATCTGAAAAATCCTTTAAAAATGGCTCCAGATGCGATGCGTATGCTGCTGAACCTGGTACTATACTTATTGTTTTATACGATTGGGAAGATGCATCATAATATTTAAATTTGTTACCCCAGGGTACCAGGCTAAAACAGCTTATTTGTTCGGAAATACCAATTCCATCGCAAAAATTAACATATTTATCAAACACCGTATAATCATATACCCAGGTGTTATCCGTGTTTTTAGTCCATTCAATCATTGAACCATAATTATCATAACACTGCCCTCCCCACGGCTTGTTAATTATCGTTGTGGTAATACATTTCTGTCCTGCATCTGCAAGCATCTCAAAAAGTGGTTTCATTAAATCCCAATGTTCCTGAGACCAT
>JAUVGS010000225.1 GCA_030593665.1 Chitinivibrionales bacterium
CGAATACAAAAAGTAGGGGATATACTAACGAATTAATATTATAGTATAGAAATTGCATAAGTACAAAATATCGTTTGTGTTGTAGGTTGAGTCAACAAAATTTGTATACAATATAGTATTTAATACCAGACAAAAGCATGAATACCAAATTTCCACCACGAAGTAGCTATTGGTACGCTTGCTTTAAAGCCTGGCCAATAAATTTCAGCGCTTTGTGAACATTTACAGGATTTTATTGCAATTTTTACTGGATTTAATGATGCCTATTAGTATTTTTTTAAGACAAACAGTTGTTTCTCGATGTGGCGTTAAAATCTTATCAGTACCTTGATAAAATCAAGGGTTGAATATACTTTAATTGTATAGTGAATTAAAAACGGTTATATTAGATCCGGTGCCCCATCGTTTGCATAGTACAACCTTTCACAAATAAACACTATTATGCAGTCCAAATCAGAAGCCCTCTATTTCAGGGATATAAACCGCTATAAAGTCCTCACCGATGAAGAGGAACGGGTACTGGTAAAGGCAATTCAGGACGAGAAACCCGGTGCTTCGAATAAGCTGGTTGTCTGTAACCTACGCTTTGTAGTCAGTGTGGCACGGCGTTATCGCGGGCGTGGTTTGAGTTACCTGGAACTCATTAATGAGGGGAATATCGGGCTTCTTAAGGCTGCAAAACGCTTTGATATTAAAAAACAGGTAATATTCATTTCCTATGCTGTGTGGTGGATACGTCAGTCTATCCAGAAGGCAATTTTTGAGCAGGCAGGTACTGTTCGAATACCTTTGAATAAGATTGCTCTGGTTAACAGATTCAAGAAGGCGCTTGATCGTAATAAGGGGAATTACAATAAAACAATAATGCTGGATGAGTTCAGGAAATATGAACAGGAAATCGTTGATGTTATGGATAAAACACGGGGGATCTCTCTTGATTCTCCGATTGCAAAAGAGAATAACTCGGAAGATAATATAAAAACACTGCAGGATGTGCTGGGAGAAAAACCGAACCAGGATGAAGTGAGTGAGCGCAGGGAACTCTCCACTATTCTTGAGAATGTAATGCAGAATATTACCAGCCGTGAGGAAAGAATCTTACGGATGTACTATGGGCTCAATTTTTCCCGCCAGTTTACCCTTGAAGAAATAGGCAATGAACTTAGCTTGACCCGGGAACGAGTGCGCCTTATCAGAGACAGGTCCCTCAGAAAACTTTACAAAAACCAGACTTCACGGGAAAAGCTATTTCCCTTTATGAACCAGAGTAGCGATAAATAACGATATTAAGTATTACTGTTATAATCACGTAACATTTTCAGGAATGCAGCTTCATCGATAATATCAATTCCCAGTTGTTGTGCCTTATTAAATTTTGATCCGGGTTCTTTTCCTGCAATTACTGCTGCAGTTTTTTTACTTACCGATGAAGAAACTTTACCACCCAGTTTTTCTATATACTCTTGTGCCTGGTCACGAGTGAATTCCTCAAGGCTGCCGGTTAGGACATACGTTTTTCCGGTCAACGGCCGTGGTGCTTCTGATTCCTGATCTTTATCACCGCTGCAATTGACTCCGGCAGCTCGCAAACGGTTAACAAGTTCCCTGTTTTTTTCCTGTTGAAAGTATACTGTAACACTTGCAGCCATGTTTGGCCCGATGGTATCTAATGCAGTAAGCTGTTCGACAGTCATTGCCGCCAAATCCTTAATATCATCAACTGCTGCTGCGAGAATTTTTGCTGATTGAGCACCTATCATACGGATACCAAGGCCGTGGATCAGGCGGTGGAGAGGGTTCTTTTTTGCATTGTTGATTGCGGTTACTGCATTCTCCGCCGACTTTGTACCCATACGTTCCAACTCTTTAAGCGCACCAGTTGAAAGGGTAAAAATATCTGCCGGTGTTGAGACCAGTTCTTTTACAATAAGATGTTCAATAATTGCAGGGCCAAGGCCTTCAATGTTCATTGCTTCGCGGGAGACAAAATGGTTCAGCGACGCAAATATCTGTGCCGGGCAAGAAGTATTTATACAACGAAGAGCAACTTCACCCTCCATTCGAATAAGTAAAGATCGGCAGGATGGGCAGATATCAGGTGGTGCAAAAAATGTATCTGTCGTACGTGTATCCCGTGAAATCACCCGAATTACTTTAGGGATGATCTCACCGCTCTTCTCTATTTCAACACTGTCACCAACCTGAATGTCAAGGCGGGCAATTTCATCATAATTATGCAGGGTGGCATTTCGAATCGTTGAACCTGATAACAAAACCGGTTGTAAACGGGCAACCGGTGTTATCACGCCGGTCCTGCCTACCTGGGCATCTATTGAGAGCACTTCCGTTTCCGCTGTTTCCGGCTGATATTTATAGGCAATAATCCAGCGTGGGCTTTTTGCAGTGGCGCCAAGCGATATTTGTTGCTGCATATTGTTTACTTTAATTACTACACCGTCTACCGGATAAGCAAGGTCGTTTTTTATCTCATTCCACTCAGTGCAAAAATGAATCACCTTTTCTGCTGAAGTCAGAGGCTCGGAGTGGATCACCGTTGGGAAACCCTGTTGCGCGAGAAACGTAAGGTTATCACTATGTCTTTGGGTATGGGATTCTGAAAGAAGGAAGTGTGTCGCAAAACTGAGGCGCCGTTTAGCGACTTCCCCGGGATCAAGCAGCTTTATCGTTCCGGCAGTGGTATTGCGAGGGTTCTGCATTGGCTGTTGACCGTTTTCGGTAAGTGATTCATTAAGCCGTTGAAAGTTCTTGAATGTCATATAAATCTCGCCACGAATTTCAAAAGAACCCCGGTATTCAACGATGAGTGGTAAGGAGCGAATCGTTCGGACGTTGCTGGTAATATCATCGCCGACGGTACTGTTACCGCGGGTTATAGCCTGTGCTAATTTTCCATTTACATATCGTATTGCGCAGGCGACACCGTCAATCTTCAGCTCTCCCACAAAGGCGATATCATCCTTACCTGTATTTTTTTTTATACGTTCAATCCACTCAAGAAGTTCATTTTCCGAATAGGTGTTATCGATACTCATCATGGGAGTGCTATGTTCGACTTTGGTAAACTCCCTGGTAAGGTCATCGCCGACACGTTTGGTGGGAGAGTCAGATTCTACAAGATGAGGGTGGTTAGTTTCAAGCTCTGCTAACTCACGATAGAGTTCGTCATATTCTTTATCGGTGATTACTGATTCGCCACGGCCATAGTAAGCAGCATCATATTTTCTGATGAGAGGATACAGTTCCCTGATGCGATCTTGAGGAGATTTCATAATTAACAGAGTTTGTTAACTGCGATTGATGCAGAGCCGATAATTCCAGCATCATTTTTAAATTTTGCCTGTACTACTTTCACCGTCCGCGCAGGCACGGTATAGGCACGTTTCATCATTTCATTTCTTGCCGGTTCGAGAAGAAGATCACCGGCATTTGCAATACCGCCGCCAATAACGATAATTTCAGGATTAAGAATATTGATATATGATGCGAGTGCTATGCCCAGATAGATGCCGACTTCAGATAATACAAGTTTAGAGAGGTTATCTCCAGCCTGTGCTGCCATGGCAATAGCTTTCGGGGTAATTTCACCATCATCCAGAAATTGGTTGATAGTACTTTCCATTTCCTTATGAAAGTGATATGCTTTAAAACGGTCTATGATCCCGTCTTTATTGGCATATCGTTCAATACAGCCGTAGCTGCCGCAGTTACAGAGTAATCCGTTACTGTCAATAGTCATATGGCCCAGTTCGCCTGCGGTGAATGATGCTCCCTGATATAATTTGCCGTTCAGTATAAGTCCACCACCTATACCGGTACCCAGGGTTAGCGCGATAATATTGGTATACCCTTTTGCAGCGCCAAAGAAAAATTCACCCAGAGCCATGGCATTGACATCATTATCAAGAAAGGTTGGCAGCTTAATAATTTTTTCTATTGCAGGAGTGATATAATAACCGTTCAGCATCTGAAGGTTTGTTACAAATATAAGTTGGCCGGTTTGGGGATTAAGGAGACCGGGTGCGCCAATACCTGCACCAATAATCTCTTTAATTGGGATGCTGCTTTCAGCGATGGTCTGTAATACGCATTTACCGAAATGAGCGACCAGGTCGTCTGCATCAGAACTGATATTTGATTCATATGAACGCTTGATCTGAATATTTCCCCTATCATCTGTAATACCAACTTTAATAGCAGTGCCACCCAGATCGATGCCAATATAGTAACTCATTATTTGTCTCCCTGCTTATGCTGCAATTAAAATCACATTATCAAAATCAAAAATAATTCATTGTTGTGAAGGTATATATAAATAATAGGGAAGAAATAAACCTGAAATAACCTGCGGGATACTATTTAATTAATTCCCGGTACTGCGCCCACTCGGGCTCATTCTCAAAAATCCACCGGTAATGATTTTTCCCATCAAGTAATTCTGCAGCTTCCTCATCACAGATGACGGTGCAGTGAGGATGCAATTGCAGTGCTGATGCGGTAACCATGGAGGTGATCGGCCCTTCA
>JAUVGS010000367.1 GCA_030593665.1 Chitinivibrionales bacterium
CGCTACCGGACAAGAGATACTGAAACATCTCGACAAGACAAAGTATCAACCGCGCTGCGTAATTATTACAAAGGATAAAACATTTTATTACAGCGATGGCGCCATCGAAGATATTCCTGAAAGTAACTTCAGCAATCCGCACTCATCGTCGTTGTTTTCAGGGCCGGTCGCACCAACGCAATCCGGTGAAATCTGGGAGGGATTCGCCTGCGTCGTTCTTGCACTGCACGGTGAATTCGGTGAAGACGGCCTGTTCCAAGGTTTTCTTGATACCATTGGTATTCCTTACACCGGCTCACCTGTTTTTGCCAGCGCGGTCGGTATGGAAAAAATCGCTTCGAAATACCTCTTTGAACAACAGGGTATAACCACGCCGCCCTATTCAATTTATCGTATTGACGGGTCAGGTATTTCCATTGATGATATTATGTCGAAACATGGATTCCCCTGTTATGTCAAGTGCCCGCAATCCGGCTCCAGCAGGCTGATGGGACGGGCTGAATCGCGGAAGGATCTCGAATCAATGCTTGAGCGGTTTTCAGAACATGCATCAAATATTCTTATCGAATCGAATATTGAAGGTGATGAATTCTCCTGCCCTGTTCTTGAATATCCTGATGGAATTATAAAAGCGCTGCCGCCGATTCTTATCCGCCCGGTCAGCTCGCTCTATTTTGACTATACGGCAAAATATACAGACGGCGCCTGTGAAGAAATCGTTCCCGCGCCCTGCAGCGATGAATTATCCAACCGTATACAGGAGGTGGCATTACAGGCTCATACTCTGCTAAAATGTCAGGGGATATCACGAACGGACATGATGGTCAAAGATGACAGTATTTATGTTATGGAAACAAACACCCTTCCGGGATTAACCTCAGCCTCTCTTGTGCCAAAATCTTTTGCTGCTACGGGTGGAACATATACCGGGCTGCTCGATATTCTTATAGAAACAACCCTTGCAGGCAAGAAAAAATGAGCTGGATATTAGGTATTGACACCTCATCTGCCGAACTCAGTATCGGTCTCATTCATGACGGCAGCCCTGTTATTTCGTGTACACGATACGTCCGTAATTCACACGCGGAACATATTACCCGTGCCATGCGCTTCATCCTTGACTCAGGCGGAATCTCAGCTTCAGACATAGACTATGCCGGCATTGCCGTCGGCCCTGGATCATTCACAGGTTTACGGATAGGCATATCCTTCCTGAAAGGTTTTTTTCTTACCCACGACACGCCTATTCTTCCCGTTTCATCGTTGGAAAGTATCGCCGAATCATATACCAACTCATCAGACGGTCTCCTTATCCCTGTTATGGATGCACGTCGGGAGAGAGTGTTCTGCGCTGAATTCAAACGGGAGAACGGAGCGCTCGTTCGCCGTACCGACGACCGGATTATGACCGTACAATCTTTCTCGATAGCCTATAAGAAACATGATACAATAGTAATTGATACCCTTGGGTACACGAAAAGTTCCCTCTTCTCCGTACTGAACGAATGGGGCATTGTCCGCCTGACAAATGATACACCGCTTCAACGGGGACTGGCTTGTGCCGGCATTGCAGCCCGATCAATTAATAATCAAGCTGCATGGAAAAAAGCTGTTGATATTCTTCCAAATTATATGCAACCATCGTATGCTGAAATAAAAACAAAAAAGAAAAATACCTGAAAACTATGGAACAGTATCCACTTATAGTAACGGTTTTTCTGCAGGCGATTGCCATAGTGCTCTGTGTTGGACTGATATACTACCTTATCATTTTATATCGAGTTTATCATAGCAAAGTACACCTTGAGTCAGCCTTTGATTCAATTGAAGATCCGCTGGCTGTTGTTGACAATAATTACACACTCCTTCGTATAAACAAACCCTACACTTCACTTATTGGCCGGGATTTTAAAAAAGTTTTAGGGGGAAAATGTTATACGGTTTTACGGGGACGAAACGACCCCTGTGAAGATTGCAGACTTGTCGATGTACTTACCACCGGCGCCAAATTCTACGTTCCCCAATCACCACACCCCAGACAGGCAGATACGGCGACAATCTCAATTACCTTTTGTCCTTTTATAAATAAACGAAATAATTCTCCGTGTATTATTGAACATATCCGGGATATAACCGAACTTGAATCACTTAAAAACAATCTGGAAAAACAGAATACGGTTCTTACGGATACGACAACAATACTGCAGCACGCCCAGAAGGAGATACATGAGGAACTTGATATAGCCCGGCAGATTCAGCAAAGAATAATGCCGCAAAAACACCCTGATTTCACCGGATTAAGAATCAAACACACCTATCATCCAATTGAAGCTGTCGGCGGTGATATCTATGATTTTATTTCAGTAAATCCCGAACAATTGGGATTCTTTATCGGTGACGTGTCAGGTCATGGCCTTTCGTCTGCTTTTGTCAGTACCATATCGAAAATATTACTATATCAGCACAGCAAATCTACCATGCCGCCCAATAAACTTCTTAATTACATCAACCATGATTTAATCGGTAATGTGGGCCATTCACACTATCTCACCTGTTTCTGGGGGATATTTGACAAAAGGGACAACTCGTTTACCTACTCACGTGCCGGCCATCCCATGCCAATCGTTATCAGGGCGAATGGCAATGTTACTCAGCTTGCTGCACAGGGTACATTCCTCGGCGTCCTGGACAATCCTGCTATCGAACCAAAGAAATTCTTCTTCCAAAAAGGTGATCGGTGTATCCTTTTTACCGATGGTATCTATGAAGTGAAGGAGATAATCGATGAAAAGCTGCAGGTATTTAGTTACAGACAATTTATAGATATCGCGGCCAAAACAAAAGATATCCCGCTGGAAGAGGTGATTCCCTTTATTAAAGCACAATTCTCTTCACATACGCATGAAGACGATTATACCCTGATCGCATTTGATGTTACTGAAGAGAGACAACAGGATCTTTCTGAAGACCTTCCCGGTATGATACCGGAAGATAAAATATCTTACTATACCCTTACTACGATGACTGAAATTGACAACTATTTAAAAGCTATAGCAAAGCAGATGCAGAAAGCCGGGTATCGCGAAGAAATAATAAAAAAGGCTGAGTATACTATCACAAAATTAATCGCCATAGTAATTGAATCATACGAACAGGAAATCCCTGAAAATGAAGTAACCGTTGCACATACTTTCAAATCGAAAGAATTGAGAATATG
>JAUVGS010000399.1 GCA_030593665.1 Chitinivibrionales bacterium
GGTATTGGTTACAAATTTATTTGTTACAATACTTTATTCCGAATGCTTTCTTCGGTTAGAAAGAAATCTGATAAGGAACTTACTTGCGGGTTTATCCCGCGTTAGTATATTATTTCTTTATGCCTGGATAATCCTTATGAGCAAAATACCAGAAATAGTCCAAAAACAGAAAAAGTTTTTCAATACAGGAAAGACACGTGATATCTCTTTTCGTATTTCCCAATTGAAGGCACTCCAACGGGCAATCAGGGAAAATGAAGAGTGCCTGCTGCAGGCGATTAACCATGATTTGAGAAAACCAGCTTTTGAGGTATATGGCTCTGAAATTATTCAAGTACAGGATGAGATTCGGTATGCGTTACGGCATATAAGAAAATGGGCGCGACAACAGAGAGTCCCGACCACGATTATCAATATGCCGGGCAAGAGCTATATACATTCTGAACCATATGGTACAGTACTTCTTTTTAGTGTCTGGAATTATCCGATAAACCTGACACTTATCCCCCTGGTTGGTGCAATAGCTGCGGGTAATTGTACGATTGTCAAGCCATCTGAAAACTCGGAACATACCTCAGCCTGTATCGCACAGATGATACATAAAACATTCGCACAGGAGTATATAATTGTTATTGAAGGCGGGCCGGATATCTGTCAGGAACTTCTTGATGAAAAAGTTGATTACATTTTTTTTACCGGTTCTACTCGAATAGGAAAAATAGTTATGGAAGCTGCTGCCAAAAAACTTATACCGGTTACCTTGGAATTGGGAGGAAAAGGCCCCTGCATTGTCGATAACGAGGTTTCCCTCAGCCTTGCAGCAAAGAGAATTGTATGGGGTAAGTTTTATAACACCGGCCAGACCTGTGTTGCTCCCGATTATGTACTGGCACATAACGATATAAAGGATGCACTCATACAGGAAATGAAGAGATATATAGTTCAGTTTTATGGTAATGATCCATTTACATCGCCGGATTATGGTCGTATTATCAGTACTCGACATTATGAGAGACTTTTGACATTTTTACAAAAAGGAAATATCGTTATTGGAGGTGAAACGAACGATGAGGATCGCTATATCGCACCAACAATTATTGATTCTGTAACCTTTAATGACCCGGTAATGCAGGAAGAGATATTTGGTCCAATCTTACCGGTTGTCGCTTATTCTGACCTGTCAGATGCAATTGAAATGATCAGGGAATATCCAAAACCGCTTGCGCTGTATATCTTCACAAATAATAAGAAAAAGGAATTACAGGTTCTCAAAGGGATTTCTTTTGGGGGTGGGTGTATCAATGATACCCTTTGCCAGTTCATGGGCGTCCATTTACCGGTTGGTGGTATAGGAGGCAGTGGTATTGGACGATATCATGGGAAAGCCGGTTTCGACACTTTTTCGCATAAAAAGAGCTTATTTAAAGGTTCATGCCTGGTCGATATCCCACTAAGGTATCCGCCATTTGGTAATAAACACAAACTGCTGAAGAAATTTTTCGGGTAGTCAATAATAAAATGAATGGAACAATTATATAGAGGGTTATTTTCTAAAAAATAACCTTGAACAATCGCTAAAGGGATATATATGAGTCTGATTAATGAGAAACAGAAAATGCTTGCCGGTAAGCTTTACCTGCCGGCTGACCTTGCATTGACTGATGAACGCAAACAGGCGAGACAATTTACTTATGAGTATAATGCCACGCAGGAACGTGAAACGGAAAAACGTTTGACACTCCTGCAGGAGTTGCTCGGTACAATAGGTACGCATACAAAGATAATGGCTCCATTTTATTGTGATTATGGGTATAATATTCATATTCAGGACTCGGTGTATTTGAATTTCGGCTGTGTCATTCTCGATAGCAATCGTGTACACATTGGAAATGATGTACAGATCGGCCCCTATGTACAGATATATACAGTATACCACCCGATTGATCCAGCAGTTCGCCTCGAAGGTAAAGAGCTTGCGTCTCCCATAACCATCAAGGATAATGCATGGATTGGCGGCGGAGCAATTATCTGCCCCGGGGTAACTATAGGGCAGAATTCTACGATTGGTGCAGGCAGTGTAGTCGTAAAAGATATTCCAGACAATGTCGTCGCAGTCGGCAATCCCTGCAGAGTTATTAAATTTCTGTGAAATGGATGCCTACTTTCAGAGAGTTATTACTCTATCATTCCAATACTCCAATTACCTCATAAAGATTACTGCATCAATAATTCAGGTAGTAAAACAAAATCCAAAAGATACGTTGTTCTGACTTTAAAGTAGTTTGATTGCATGTACCGGCGTACTATTTTATAATTAAAGATATACAAGGCTGATATTCCTGCGGATATATAAGGATTAGAAGAAATGATTGATATCACAGTTTCTCTTTCGAGTGATAAAATGCTCGCGTATATTTCAGGTTCTATTGATGAAGAAATTTCAAAAGAGGAGTTAATCAAACGTATCAGTAACACGCTGTTTGAGAATGATATTCTTTTTGGTATCCAGGAAAAGCTGGTTGCATCGGTTGCAAATGATTTGATAGAGAACAAAAGAATTGAGGAGTCAATAGTCGCAATAGGGGAGTACCCTAAACCTGAAAAACTCGCGGGGGCAAGGTTTCTTGTTCCAACCTGTCTGGAAGTTAATTTGAGCCCGAATTTTCTGGAAGATATCACAATTCCGGTACATTATCATCAACTCAGCGATTATATTCATGAGCCCTATATTGTAAAAGAAAACGAGAACATAGGGAAATTCAGAGCGGGGGAAAAAGGTGAAACCGGGCATAATGTTCTGGGAGATGCTGAAGGCACACAGACGAAGATGCAGCCGCCTGATGAGCTGGGACAGGGACTCATTACGCAGTATGATTCGCTTGATATTGTGTGCACGCTCAGCGGTATTATAGTCCGGAAGAAAAATCACGCATATATTCTTCCGGTAAATACGGATGGGGCTGCGAAAATAAATGTTTCCAAGG
>JAUVGS010000128.1 GCA_030593665.1 Chitinivibrionales bacterium
CCCTTTGGCGGCGTCTGAGACCAGGGCTGGTTTGTAATCTGCGAGAAGATATCTCCCGTCAAAACAAGAATACAAACCGTTAAAAAAAAATATCGTGATACCGACATACCTATGTAACCTTCCTATTCTATAAATGCTAGATTTCGGATTTCAATCTTGAACCCTGAACTCTGAACCTGCGATCGGTTACCATCTTACAGACCTACCACGGATTCCAATTCAGTTTGAATCTGGCATATCCGTTTCTCGGATTTATAACGACCTTTAACGTATTACCTGATATGGTTACCGCCAGATTGCAGAACCAGATCCCGTCAGGGAAATTAGTGGTATTTCCACCATTTGGCGTTACATCAATATTGCATGCTATAGCTTTTTCTACAACAAGGTGTTTGTTGCTGCCGTAGGGTATTAAAAAAGTTGTTTCCTTATCTATTGTAAAAATAGTAAGACTTTTATCACTTGACTTTACCGTAATCCCCTCTTCTACGACATTCACCGTTCTTTTCTTAGATGCGGAATTTCCCGCGTTGTCCGTAACGGTATAGGTAATAGTATACTGTCCGACATTTGAGGTATTAACGCTGCCGGTGATATTTATTTTATTCGTTATATCCCCGTCAAGGTTGTCATGGGCTGTTGCGCCCGGCTCGTTGTAATTCCCGTTACGCGGCACGTTCATGGGATTACTCCCCTTCAGGGTAATCACCGGCGGCGTATTATCCGTTGACACAACAACACTTCGTTTTTTTACCGCCGTATTTCCTGAGTTATCCGACACCGTATATATAACCTCGTAAGAGCCGGCCGATGAGGTATTCACATCACTGGAATTTATATTTATTTTACTGGTAAGATTTCCATCGACATTGTCAACGGCAGTGGCACCCGGCTCATTGTAAGTGTCACCGACCTTCAAAGGCATCGGGTTATCACCCTTAAGCGTAATCACCGGCTTTTTATCATCAGCGGATACAGTCACTTTTCGCGTTTTTTCCGCAGTATTGCCGCCGGCATCCGATACCGTATAGGTAATAGTATAGTCGCCGGCAACATTTTCATTGACCGTACCGGTAATAACTATCTCACTCGTTATATCACCATCAATACTATCGTGAGCTGTCGCGCCCGGTTCCACATAGGGCTGCCCCAGAAACACCGCCATTGGATTATCACCTTTCAATGAAATAACCGGTGGATCGGTATCTTTTGCCACCTGGACAATTCTCTCAACTACACCTTCATTGTTATGCGAATCGGACACTTTATAACTGATTATGTAATTACCGCCAACAGAGGAATTTACACTCCCGCTTATTTTAACCTCGCTGGTTACATCGCCATCAAGATTATCTGTGGCACTTTTCACGCCATATTCATTGTAAGGAAAACCCAGTCCCAGGTTAACCGGGTTCGGCCCATTGAGAGTAATCACCGGGGCAATGGTGTCCGCGACTTCGACGGTTCTCTCTTTTGTCGCTTCGTTTCCAGATGCATCAGACACTTTATACGTTACTTTGTACGTTCCCAATGTATTGATATCAATGGTATGGCTGACATCAAAATCCTTGAATTGAATAGTATCATCAATATTGTCAACCGCATAAGCTCCGGGTTCACCGTATGGCACCTTAACGTCAATCAACAAAGGGTCTGGGCCGCGCAGATAGATCACCGGCTTTTCATTGTCAACTATACCCACATTGACCTTACGTTCATCTGTATCTTTATTCCCCGCCGCGTCCTCGACAGAGTAATAGACGGTATATTTACCGGGAACCTGAACGTCTATTTCGCTCTTGTCTATTTTTACTTTGTCGGTTATGTCGCCGTCTATATTATCCTGAGCCGTCGCGCCAGGCTCAGTATACTTACCCCCCTTGTCAAGGCTTATTGGGTTTTCACCCAGTAATGTTATCAGGGGTGGAATCGTATCTTTATATGCTTCAACATTAACCGTCCGGTCTTCAATGGCAATATTACCGGCCTCATCCTCAACCGTGTAGTAGACCGAATGGGTTGACGGTACCGATGTATTGATAACCGTATCATGCATAACAATTTTAAATGTAATATTACCATCGATATTGTCAATGGCGGTAACACCGGGTTCTTTGTATGTCTGGCCGACAAGCAGCGCCAGCGGATCATCACCCAGAAGAGTGATCACCGGTTTTTCATTATCAGTATCGCCGCCATTTTTTACGGTCACGATTCGATTGGCGGAAGCGGTATTTCCGGTATTGTCGGAAACAGTATAGGTCAAAGTATAATCGGCCTCGGCATCGACATCAACATCGCCGCTCTTTGAAATAGTACCGCTGACGTCGCCATCAACATTGTCAAAAGCTTCAGCGCCCGGATCGTGAAATACGTCGCCTGTATTCAAGAGAAAGGGAGAGGGACCCAGCACCGTAAGAAGAGGCGGCGTTTTGTCATCTTCACTGACAATCACAATCAGCTTCACCGTTCCGGATACGTTCCCATCACTGTCAGTTACCTTAATGTAAATCACGTATGTGCCCGGTTTATCGGTTAACTTCTCCAGTTCTATCGAGTCGCCATTCTCATCCTTTGTCCAGATTTGCACATTACTTAAAAGCTCCTGTTGACTGTCCTCGTCATCAGTGACGACATAATCAGGCGTGAAACTGTCACCGACAGTTACCGTGACCTCTTTTTGCGGCAAAAACACATTCGGCGCATCTTCATTATCATCCGTGTCAAAATTTATTGAGGTACAGGTGAATAACACCAGACTGACGGCAATAACGTTCAATACTAAACTGGCTTTATTTACTTTTTTCTCAGGCATAATACTTTTATCCTTAAAAATAGGGTAATTATATAGTAACCGTTCAAGGTTCAAAGTTCATGTTTCCCCCCGATTTCCATCACAAAGTAGCTATTGGTACGCCTACTTCAAAGCCTGACCAACAAATTTCATAAGGTACTAAACGGCTGTCCCTACCTTTCCAAAATAAAAAATCTGAGCCGACCGATTCGCAAAGCCCTCTGAAAAAGAAATATTACAGTGCCTCTTTAATACCAATCATGACCTGTTCCTCATATTTTGCTCCGGTATTATCCCAAAATGTCACTAAGCCGACATAGGTGCCGGTCCCCGCCTTCCGGCCCCTCCGGTTTCTACCATCCCATACTATGGCCACACTCTTTTTGTCCGGTGCCACCAGAAAAGCAGACTTTCTTTTGACCATGTTACCCACCGGATCAAAAATTTTGGCAACTGCGGATGGCTGTACATAATCGTCAATCGTACCTATCAGTTCTATCCAGATAACAACGCCTTTCATCGGCTGACCGAATACCACTACCGGCGTATTGAACAGGTAGGGATTCGGCCCTACGGTAATTTTAATTATATAGAACGGGGATACCTTTACGTAAATATCATCAGTAAAGGACTGGGTCGTCTTTACCGTTACTTTTGCAACACCTCCCTGTGTTTTCATTCCCCGCCTTGCCCGTCCCTGCCCCAGTAGGGGGTTGCTTCCCACCTGTGCCGTGGCAATATTCGGATGTGCGCTTATCCAGGAATTACTCGGTGACGGGCCGATCCAGTTCTGGTGCATGTCCCGTAAAATCGCGTACATCCCTTCGTTAATCGTATCGTTGGGACCGATAACAACCATATCAAGCGGGGTGTCATACCAGAGTCGATCCTCACCAAACGCGGGCATCACCGGAGACGCTTCAACGACGACGTGTTGCGGAGCACCGGGGAGTACTACTATTTCAACGGTGTCATAAAAAGAGACGCCTTCTGCTTTGTCCTGATAATGTCCCCAGACTTTCACGGTGGTATAGGCTTTGACCGGGGTGAATACCGCCGTGTTTTTAGTTGCACCGCCTTTAAGCGTAGACGATGGATTATGGGCGATAGTATCTATTAATCCCCAGTCCATAGTGCCGGTGAAAACACTTACCACACCGGTATCGGATAAGAGTGTTGCGATAATTGTCGCAGTTTCGCCGATGGTAACGGTATCGGAAGGATGCACATCAAGCGTCATATCAAAGGGCGGCGCTGTGATAATGTTTGTGGTAATGATACAGTTTGATGAATTTGCCTGCCGCTCCGCAAAGAAAAATGACAACGTATATGTATTCCCGACCTGTAAACCAAGCGTTTTACCGACAACATCAAGATTAAAAGAGCCCGGTTTCGCGGGATGCAGCCCGCCAATATCCAGTACCAGGGTTCCGTTAATAAAAACCCAGACGTCATCATCACCCTGAAATTCAAATACCATACCTTTCTGATACTCAAACTCTCTTTGAAGCATCATCGTGAAAGAGAAGTTCTGCGTCTTTATAGTTTTTCCATCCCAGTTTTTTGTGGATTCCGCGCCAAACCCCTTGCCGTTCAACGGGAAAAATGCTTTATTGGAAAATTGATATTTCCCTTTTGCGATATGCTTAAAGGTAAGTGAGTCATGAAACACTATATTTTTATAGGAGGTATTAGAGGAAGCGGTTATGATACTCTGTAAAGTACCATTGGTGTTATACACCGGCAGTTTCGTATCCGGCGACCAGGGGCGGTACCATTTTGCGATATTCGCGCTGTAAAAACATTTAGACGTCGCCACAGGGAGACCTTCGGAATCAAGCTTATTCTGAACAAGCCCTGCAATAATCGGATCATTTGAAACGCCGGGATTAAAATCAGGACAACTGCCGTCCGAATGAAAATCAAAATAGGTAACGGCCACACGAATATAGGGCGGATAGCTCTGTGCATCAATGCTTACCGTCAGAAATACAATCATCAGAATACAGCCACCTATCGCTTTCATAGTTCCTCCTCACCGTTGAATCGGCACATCTATCATTTTTCGCAAAGAGGGGTATCCACTTAAATACCCCTTAATTTTCAATCTAATTTTAACATTTGGCTATATTTTTATATGTCACAGCTTTATTTTCCGCAGTTTGTTGAAGCAATCGAAAAGAATAGTATGCTCAAGACATTGACTTTCGGCGATTATGGCGGAAAATGTACTCAAAGCGGTAATAATAATTTAATTGCATTGAGCTTGTTGCTCCCAAATGAAAAAAACTCATATAATCCTTGTAACGTTCGAGGAGAATCCTCACTAACGATACACAATTGTCGATTTTACTTAATTTTGGTAAAATAATTTGGGGTATTTAAGTGGATACCTCCCCTTCGCAAATTATAATCCATTCATATACAATCTGGTAATACCCGACATTCCGGCGCCTGAAAAAGTGACAAGATAACCTCCCCTGCTTATCGCAGGGTAGTCCAGCGCAATCGAATGGCGACCGGCACTCATCATATAGCTTTTCTCAACGACCGTTTTTCCCGCCATCGTATACACAGAAACAGTCACACAATTTCTATTGACTAAAAATCATTTTCCCTGTCCGCAGATAATTACCTCCGGCAACACGAATAAATATCACCTTATTACGCATCGAAAAATCAATACCGGGAACAGTGTTAATCCCGGATGAACATGGTATATCTGCCATTTCTTTCAAAAGGCGGCCACCGGTATCTATCAGGGAAAACGTATATTTTCCATCTGATGGCGCTATGAATACAAATTCCCCACTCTTCGTCACTTTAAAACATACTCGATTGCCCTGTATATTTTGCACATTCTTTGTCGCTGAGACATCACATATAACTGTCAATTTCGGTCTTAAAGAACTCTCATCCGATTCGGACGAATGTATTCTCGCAGAAATGCCGTAATTTACCTCAGGGGTTTCAGTGTACGCAGTTACCATAAACCCGTTGTTCTGAATCGTCCCCGAAACACTCTTTTTAACCGCATCCGTGACGTCAAAATCCATCCAGCCGACATATCCCTTTTTATAGGAAAATGAGTCCTGGGGTGATGAATTGATTGCCGTACCTATACTGCTCCAACTCGCCGAGGACTCCGACCACGATTTATTTATCACGGATACCATGAAAACACCGTCCCGGTCAAGTGTTTCCGGTGCGCCGGAAATCCACCAGGGATCGAAACGATAAACGGAAAACAGGGCGTTTATGATAACTGCATCGCCTGGAATATCACTCTGTGAAAAATCAAATTTTACGGCCGCACGAGTCGAGTTTTGTATTAATACGCCTCAACAGGTGAAATGAGCGGCGCATAAAATGCTATTTTCCGGAGTATATGTCGATTCCATGTATTTATAGCCCGGAGTATTTTCATCCGCAACTGATATATCCTCACATCCCGAATATCCGTTGTGCCCCTGTTGTAATACCACTGTAATCTGCGCGAATGTTCCCATATATGAAAACAACACCATAATCAACGCTCTTTTATACACATATACTCCCTGTTTTTTCTATTTAGAAGCGTTATTACCGGAAAAAC
>JAUVGS010000317.1 GCA_030593665.1 Chitinivibrionales bacterium
AAGGATTTAATTGTAGGGGATATACACGGATGCGTCTATCTGTATACAAATACCGGTACTGATGAAGATCCTGTTATTAGCATCGGCAGTCCGATAAAAGTACATGGTAAAGATTTGTGTGTTACGGAAGGATATGCTAAACCTTTTGTTACCGATTATAATAGTGATGGCATTTTAGATTTAGTTATTGGAAACGCAAACGGCACCGTGTATCTGTACCTGGGTAATAAAAACATTCCACCTGTAGTGACTGCCGGCGATAATCTGAGCGTTTATAGCATAGACATACCAAACACTTTTATCCAGGGACACGCAACGGATGAGAATACAGAGGATATACTTACCTATCGATGGTTGAAAAATCAGATTGTTCTTAAAGACTGGCAACCTATTGATATATCAGGTGAGTGTATTCTCGAACTGGGTATGACAAATATTACTCTTGGTTCTCATACATTGGTTCTTGAAGTTTCTGATGATTACAATGTTTCGTCTGATCAAATGATACTGACTATTGAGAATTCTGCTCCGAACGTTGTAGCTTCTGGAAGCGGGACCTATGAAATTTATACCGATATAATCCTCGGAGGTTCTGTTTCGGATTACGACGGAGACCAGTTAATTTATAAGTGGATATATAATTCTTCAATCCTCTTTGAAGGAAATGTTGCTTCAATTGCCGGTGGAACGCCTGTAAATCTGCCGTCAAATATAATAAACGATTTATCACTGGGAACACATATTATTTATCTCAGTATGAATGATAATATCAATGATCCTATTGAAAAACAGATTGAAGTAAATGTTGTTGATACAACCGTGCCGACATTGGCACCGGTAGCGAATAAATACATTTTATGGCCACCGAATCACGAAATGGTAGATATTATTATTGAATCAAATGCAAATGATAATAGTGGTGCACTCACTCTTGCAGCTTCTATAACGAGTAATGAGCCGGAAACCGGGAATGGAACTGGTAATCACGCTCCGGATTGGTCAGAACTGGAAATAGATCAAGTTACAGGAACTATTACATTTCAGCTTCGTGCTGAGCGGTCAGGTAGTGGAGATGGACGAACCTATACGATTTCTATTACTGTAACTGACGATTCTAATAATAGCAGTAGTGCAGATGTTTTAATTATAGTACCTCATGATCAGGGAAGAAGATAGTAAAAAGATATTTGAAGAATAAATATTTCGAGAATGAGATATTTCAGTTTTTTTAAAGGTATTCTTATTAGCCATTTAAGTATAAATTTCTGTATACATACCCTATCCGATAAAAAAAACCTTTTTTACCTCCCCTCCAAGTTTACTGTATTCGACAAGTACTAAGATATAAAAAGAGCATTTATATATTTTACAGTAAACAGTCCCATACTTATCTAAATATGAAAGCATGAAACTCACAAAAGGTTATTACAAAGGAATAGGAATGATATGCCGGTATCTGCACATGGTATCGGGTGTAATTCTTTTTCTCTATGTGATTTTTAATGCCATTTTTTTCTTTTTATTATTCAGAGGAGAAAATGCGTTTGATGCAATTTTTCAGTTTATACACAGCCCATTTGCTCTTATATCCGTAGCACTTCTGTTGCTGGTAACTTTTTTCCATACATTAAATGGTATTCGAATTCTTTTTATTAATAGTGGTTTGTGGATAGAGGATCAAAAGGATATTGCGTATACAGTATTCGTATTAGTTCTGATACTCTTTGTAATACATTTCATTCCTCTTCTGGAGCAGGTTATAGGAAGGGCCTTGTTTTAATTTCGGGAAAAGGAAAGACATTGGCAGTGAAAAACAGGTATGCAATTAAATGGCTTTATCAACGGATTGTTGCTGTTGGTCTTATTGCCCTGTTATGGCTGCATGTGCATTATATCCTTAAAAATATTATTACTATGGAAACCAGTAAGTATGCGGATTTTATATCTCTTATTTCTCATCCCCGGGTAAAGATACTTGAGATTGCCTTTTTCTTTTTTGCACTTTCCCATGGATTGACCGGTATAGATTCGGTGCTGGACAATTACCGTTTTTTTACTACCTACAAACGGGTGATATCACGGTGTCTCTGGTTGGCTGGCAGTGTTTTATTTCTTGGAATTGCGATACTGATAATAAAAGTATAGAAAGTAACAATGGAATTTCCGAAACATTCCCATGATGTTATTATTGTCGGTGCCGGCATTGCCGGGCTGCAGGCAGCTCTGCAGTTAGCTCCGCACTACGATGTAGCGGTGGTAACAAAGGTATATCCGACCAGGTCACATTCCGGGGCAGCACAGGGCGGTATTGCCGCAGCACTTGGTAATTGTGGAGAGGATCGGCGGGAATGGCACCTGTTTGATACGGTTGTTGGAGGAGATTTCCTTGGTGATCAGGATGCGGTTGAACTATTGACAAATGAAGCCCCTGAGGTGATCTATGAGCTTGAACAGTATGGCGTTCCTTTTTCCAGAACGGAAGAAGGGAAAATTATGCAGCGAACCTTTGGCGGGCATACCTGCAACAGGGGAGTGGAACCGGTTCCCCGTGCCTGTTATGCTGCTGACAGAACCGGCCATGCGATTGTAACTTCTCTGTGGGGACAATGTATTAAAAACAACATACAATTTTACAGTGAGTTTTATGTTCTATCGCTGATCATCGGGAATAATATGTGCCATGGATTGACAGCATGGGATATTCGAAACGGCGGGATACATATTTTCAATACCAGGGCGGTCATGCTTGGCACCGGAGGGTATGGAAGACTGTATAAAACGAGTACAAATGCATTGGGAAATACCGGTGACGGCCAGGCACTGGTGTTGCGTAAAGGACTCTCTCTTGAAGATATGGAGTTTGTGCAGTTTCATCCGACCGGACTCTATGAAAAAGGGATTCTCATTTCAGAAAGCGGGCGGAGTGAAGGCGGTTATCTTCTTAACGGCAGTAGTGATCGCTTTATGGCAAACTATTCCGATGCGGAGGAACTCGCTCCCCGGCATGTTGTTGCCGGTGCTATGCAGAATGAGATAGATGCCGGCAGAGGAATCAATGGGAAAGAGTACCTGTATCTTGATATCAGGCATCTGGGAGAAGATACGATAGATGAGAAGCTGCCACAGATGCGTGAAATCTGTATTAAATTCGGTAACATTGATCCGGTTGATGATCCCATTCCGGTGGCGCCGTCAGCGCATTACTGCATGGGAGGTATACCGGTAACCATTGATGGTGAAGTTCTGGCTGATGGAAAAATGCAGAAGGTTGCCGGATTGTATGCTGCCGGTGAATGTGCATGCGTTTCAGTGCACGGCGCTAACCGTCTCGGGTGTAATTCAATGTTGGAGGCTGCTATGTTCGGTAGACGGGCTGGATTGACAACAGGTTCTTTTTTAAAGAAAAACAAATCGGGACCTGAAGTACCTTCATCAACCGGAGAAGAGGCTGCCGCTGAGATAGATTTTCTTCGGAATGCAGACGGCAGTGAACAGACCGCTGATATCCGCGAGAATCTGCAGTTGAGGATGATGGAAGCATGCGGTGTATACCGCAGTGCGGAGC
>JAUVGS010000373.1 GCA_030593665.1 Chitinivibrionales bacterium
GTCCATGCTATACACCTGGTCACCGCTTAAAATGAGTACATATTTCGGCTTATGATAGAGCAGGTGCTGAAGGGACTGCCGGACCGCATCAGCGGTTCCCTGGAACCAATCCGTACTGGTCGTGGTCTGCTCCGCGGCAATAACATCGATAAAACCATTTCTACCGACCTCGCGGCCATAGGATTGCCAGATATGCCTGTTCAGGGAGAAAGAGTTGAACTGTGTCAGAATAAAAATCTTATTCAACTGAGAGTTGAGACAGTTGGTTATTGGAATATCAACCAGCCGGTACTTACCACCAAAGCTTACCGCAGGTTTTGCCCGCCCCTTGGTCAAAGGATACATCCTGGATCCCTGGCCGCCACCCAGAATAACAACAACGACATCTTCCGGGTTTATTGAGGCTGGTGAAACGACTGCATCAGAAAACGATTGTGTCATTGAACACCTTTTCTTATCGTTAAAAGTGAATACAATATTCGTATAGTGTTAGTACCTTACAGATTACTTTCTTGTTTTTTAGGTATTGGTTACAAATTTATTTGTTACAATACTTTATTCCGAATGCTTTCTTCGGTTAGAAAGAAATCTGATAAGGAACTTACTTGCGGGTTTATCCCGCGTTAGTGGAAAGGTAACATCCTACTCAGAAAACTCTTTATCTCCTCTGTTAAAAGGAGTGATAAAATAGATTCTGGATAAAGTAAAGCAAATGGAAAAAATTGATCAAACCACAATTATTTCCCCCTGCATAATTGTACCGCAAAAGAAATTGAATTTATTTGGAAAAATTATTTCTGATTATATAATCTATAGAACTATTTACAGAAGTAAACGGGAATGATATAATAAAAACAGGAAACGGAATTGCGTTCTTGAGTCAGTGATTACTAACTGAAACACCGGGGAAATCAATGGGGTTAAAAATATGGAAGAACTGAAAGATTTACGCGTACTTATTATTGACGATGAGGAACAGATCCTCAATTATGTCAAATATGTTCTTGACAAGGAAGGATGTGCCGTCTCATTAGCTTCAAATGGAAAAGAGGCTATTGAGATTTTCTCAGCCGCAGAATTCGATATCGTTATTACCGATATCGCCATGCCGGAAAAGGATGGTATCGATACCATCATTGAGATACGGCAGCTTAATCCACCCGTCGCAATCGTTGCCATGTCCGGCGTCAGTTCTTCAGATAAACTACTCAAGCTCGCCACTGCCTTTGACGCCGATGTCACCATTAAAAAACCGTTTACCGTTGATGAGCTGTTGGTCGCGGTGAAAGAAGCAAAGAAGAAGAAATTTAGATTGTAAAAACCTACACTACCCCTGACCCCATAGCCGTTGGGGTGTCCTTTATCATTGGCGAGAATGGTCAAGTTCACCGATGACGACAAAGTCATATATCGCGCCAACCACCCCAATTGCACACGTTTCCCCATGCTGGGACAGGAAATGGACCTTCGCCCCGGCATGAGACGAAATTATCAGGTATTCGACCCGCTTGACTTTCTCGCTTCAGTCACGCAGCATATCCCCAACAAGGGAGAACATCAGATAAAATATTACGGCTTTTACTAAAGCATAAGTTCAAAAACGAAATTATAAATTTCTTTTTCACTAATACTCGAACAAGAGCAGGGGAATGCGGAAAGGCAAGAAGCAGAAAGCCAATACCGAGGCCGCCACCATCCAGAACAGATAAACCTTGTCAACTGGTCTGCATCATCCTTCAGTTGCCTTTTGCGGCTGTACGCTTTTACAAGGTAGTGTTTATAATTTCAATTATTAGCACGAATTGCCTCTTTTAAAAGAGACTCAATGCTATGCGTTAGTATAACATATTTTATACTATCTTATCTCTACAGGAAACACCATGGTTACAATACGCGCACGCCTGTTTACCGGGCTCATTATAATTACCCTGGAGGGATTTCTTTATCTTACCTATTGGGTAGCGACCGATATCCGGATTCCCGCCGTAAGAAACCTTGTGGAAAACGCTATTGATTTTACCCCTGAACAGGGTGAAATTAGTATACGCGTAAAAAGGGGAGTACCGTATGTTTCCATTATTGTTGATGATACCGGCGTGGGCATTCCGGCCTATGCAACTGATCGAATTTTTGAAAAATATTATTCTATCGCAAGGCCGGATACTGATAAAAAGAGTTCCGGCCTGGGACTCAATTTTGTAAAAGAGGTTGCCTCGTTACACCACGGAGAAGTAACCGTAAAAAACCGGACGGCCGAAGGAGTCCGAGCGGTTCTGAAGCCCCCGATTACCTTACCCGTAATCCGGAAAAGCGGTAGTACCGGAACCGGAGAGACAAAATGATCAAACCGAAAATCCTCATTGTTGAAGACCATGCAGCAACAGCAGACGCGATAGGATATTCCTGCGAAACCGAATCAATGATTCCGATTGTCGTCTATAATGGCACTGATGCACTGAAAACTTTTGGCGAACATGGTGATATTGCCCTTGTAATTCTGGATATCAATCTTCCGGATAGTAATGGATTTGAAATCTGCCGGGTTATGCGGGAAAAAAGAAAAACACCAATCATCATCATGACTGCGCGGGTAGATGAATATGATGAACTTACCGGACTTGAAATCGGTGCGGATGCTTATGTGAAGAAGCCGGTTAAGCCGCGAATTATGATTGCCCATATCAGGGCGATATTGAGACGGGCTAATGACTGGGCAGAACAGGAAAAGCTTCCTACAGGGGAAAATGGAAAGGTACATGAGCCGCACCCTGATTTTACTGTTAATGAGGAAGCCAGGGCTATATCTTTTTTTGGGATTCTTCTTGATTTAACAGTGTTTGAATACCTCATACTTTCAAATATGATTTGTCATCCGGGAAGGATCTATTCAATTGATCAGATAACCTCTATGATTGATGAAGACGTAGTTGTTACGGAAAATAGCATCTATAATATGATTAGTCGAATCAGGCAAAAACTGGCGCAAATAAAACCGGATATTACCATAATTGAAAGCTGCCGCGGTTTCGGGTATAGGGTAGTTGTGCCCGAATAAACACTTTTAACCGTTAGTACCTTACAGATTGCTTTCTTGTTTTTTAGAAAGGAATCTGTAAGGTACTAAATACTTACCGTTATATCCCGTTTATTATTAAAAATCCTTGTTATTACCCGACTTTTGCAATTACCTCACG
>JAUVGS010000003.1 GCA_030593665.1 Chitinivibrionales bacterium
TCCGACTGGACAATTGAAGTATCCCATTCCTGGTTTACCGTATCCCAGATAATAACCTGCTTTGCGATTTTATAGTTAATGTCGTAGTCAAACTCTGTTATCTCGCCCGTAAGCGGGAAAAGACTGTTGAATGTAAACACCCCGCCATTCCAATTACTGACCGTCGCACCATCAATAGTTATATCAATCGGATTAGAGATAATCGTACCCGTAATGATTTTCAGCACATTCGTCACCAGAAACTCCATTAGTGTCTGCTGTCCCAGATCAATGGTCCACAATGCACTGCTTTCCTGCATTGTTGAATAATTATTCAACGTGATATTAGTGGTCATATCAACCAGGTCCTGAGGCGGATTCGGATTCTGAGTAAAATAAATGGTAAAGGTTGTGGGTATATCAGCCTTGACATCCTCAATATACTGATTTGCTTCCATGCTCCCCTTGCCTCCGGGCCACGTTGCCACACCATCTGACAAGAAGATTATAAATTGTTGTTGTTTTGGATACCTGGCTGTTTTAAACGCATCTTTTGCAGCTTGAAAACCTGCTGTGATATTGGTATTGCTATTGTTTATGCTTAAATTTGACGGTGTATATTTCAGATCAACATAACTATAGCCGCCTGAAGATACCGTATCATAGTCAAGATACTCTTTTACAATATCGTATCCCATTTTTCCATCCGGTGCATAGGATGAGTCAAGCTTGAAAAATGGTAAATACGCCCCGGTATCCTGTTGCGGACACTGTTTAAATCTGCTGTCATCCGCAGGATCATAATAAAGGTATCTTTGAAATACCGACACCGCCACTTCGGCACTATCGAAAAGGTTATAGATACTGTCAACCAGTGCATAGGCCACCTTAAACCGTTCTCCCCAACGGTCCTGACCAGGATTAAAGGCACTAGAACCGCTCATACTGCCGGAGTGGTCAATGAGGAAAAGAATTGACGGCGTCCCCGCAAGCATCTCTATAACATCAGTAGGTTGGTCAACAGTCACATTTGATGAAAGAGCAACAACTTCTTCCGGAACGATAACGGTAGAGTCTTTCAGATGAGAAATATCTCCATGATAAAAGACCTCACATGCCTCCTCCATATCTGCATAAAGGAAGCAGAGAGCACAACAAACGGCTAAGAGTCCCTTTAACAAGACCCTTATACAAAACGCTGATTTTAATAATTGGAAAGATTGATTAAACATGACAGGTCCCCCCTCTCAATGGTTTAATCTAAAAGTGTATTTAGATAATGGTTGGATAACCATGATTAAATAATTTAATTACTATATGAGTCGTTAGTTATTGCAGGCAGGTTCTAAAAAATTAAAAAAATATCCCTTCCCCATTATTTTTATTATTCTGTTCTATTGATAAAAATTGCCATGTTATTTTAATTTTACGCAAAGAATCGCTTTATTCCTTACTCAATACCAGATACTCAATGTGCGTTTTAATAATTCGACTAGTATGTCATACCGACAGCATTTCTTACTTTCTCCAACACCTCACGGCCAACAGCACGTGCTTTTTCAGCACCTTTTCTCCGCACTTCATTTATATAAACAGGGTCATTTGCTATCTTCTCCCGTGTTTTTCGCTGTTCACTGAAATGGTCCATAAGCAGTGCAAACAGTGCTTTTTTCGCATCACCATAGCCAAATCCGCCATTACGGAACTTATCAGCCATATCTTTGGTATCTTGTGGTGACGCAAACAGTTCATAGAGCATATAAACGTAACTGGTATCCGGATCTTTCGGATCTTCCACCGGTGTGGAATCGGTCACGATACTCATGATCTTCTTTTTCAACTCCTTTTCCGGGGCAAATATCTCTATGGTATTACCATACGACTTAGACATCTTCTGACCGTCCGTACCCGGAATAGTTGCCAGTTCCTTTTTAATCTCCGCCTCCGGTACTGTAAAAATATCACCATAGATATTGTTGAATTTAATAGCAATATCACGGGTAACTTCAACATGCTGTTTCTGGTCACTGCCAACCGGAACAATATTAGCGCCGTACAGAAGAATATCCGCGGCCATAAGTACCGGATAGATAAACAGCCCACTGGATGCCGGGATGCCCCGGACTATTTTATCTTTATAGGAATGACACCGTTGCAACAGGCCCATGGGAGTGACCGTATTAAGGTACCAGGCTAATTCAGTAACTTCAGGCAGGTCAGATTGCACATAGAGATACGATTGATCAGGATCAATCCCCAGAGCAATAAGATCGATAAGTACATCATTAATATTTTGTTTCATTACCTTGCCGTCAAATACCGAAGTAAGACTGTGCATATTCGCGATAAAACAGAACAGTTCTCCCCGGCTCTGAGATGCAACCATCGGCTTTATCATACCGAGATAATTTCCAATATGCAATTTGCCTGTTGTCTGAATTCCTGAAAGTATACGCATTCAAAGCTCCTTGATTTTTTTTTATAAATGAGTAAAACATAAAAAATATATTGGTAAAGTAGGTAATTGCAAAAGTCAAAAACTTAACAACACGCCCTCCACTCACTTCGTGAGACCTCCTGAAAAAAAGGGTAGGGGAAAAGTGATACCATCATCACTGAAGTTACTGTTGAGGATAGTATTAATCAGAAGTAGATTACCCGGGGTAGACAAACTTTTTACCGGCCACTTGTTTGTCAAAAGAGATTTATATTAAAAAGATATCGGCATTAAGCTTGTCAGGCTGCCACGTAACGTTTGAGGATTTAATACCCTGTAAAGGTCCAATGCGTTTTCCGAGAAGATTAAAAATTTCAATATCAACACCTGCAACGGTATTGTTCGAATCCCATTGCACGAAAATTGTATTACCAATTTCATACACTGTTATAAATATTCATTCACAAATTGTGAATGAATATTTCATTTTTAATAACATTTTATTGTGGGTTATATTAAATTAAGTATGAATTATTGATTTAAAACCGCTATAACATTCATCGGAAGTATATCAAATGCCGAACATTTACAAATACATAGATTACCGGGCTTTTCTTCGTGATTACTACAAAGAAAAAAAATCTCAAAAGAAAACTTTCTCTTACCAGAACTTTGCTAAAAAAGCCGGAATAGCCAGCAGCGGTTTTATTCTTCACGTAATAAAAGGAGAGCGCAATTTAACAAAGACTGTTATGCTGAAAATTGCGCATGCAATCGGTTTGCCTGCAAATCAGATCGAATATTTTGATTATCTGGTATCGTTTGAACAGGCAAAAACACAATCAGAGCGAGAATTTTATTACATTAAAATTGCTGCCTGTCGTCATACAATAAAAATTAAAGACCTGGATAATAGTCAGTATGCTTACTTTTCTCAATGGTATTATGCTGTTGTAAGGGAAATCATGAGTATACTTGGAAAAAGAGTGTCACCGGCAGATATTTCTCGTCTTCTTATTCCGTCTGTCAGTACCCTGGAAATACGGCAGGCAATAAAAACAATGGTAGAATTGGAAATTATAACAGAAAATGAGAATGGTGAAGTTTTTCTTTCAGACCCCTTTATCGGAGGAGCCACCTCCCAATTAAGAAAAACCGCAGTAGTCAGATTCCAGAAGGAAATGGCAAATAATGCACACCAGGTATGGGACAATTTTAAAGATAATGAATTTGCAATGAGTACGGTTACTTTTTCAATTTCCAACGAAGTGTATCCTCAATGTATCAATGAGATCAAAGAATTTAAGAAACGTCTACTTACATTAATCCAAAACGATTCAAAACCGGCATCAAAGGTATATAATATAAACATGCATCTTTTCCCGGTATCTAAATCAATAATCAAGGAGCACTGACCAATGAGTAAGCAAATCATCTACAGTATCTTTTTTTCTCTGTTATGTTCAGTTGTACTGCATTGTACATTTGATACTACTACCACAGGATCCGGAACAGTAACCGATTCAGGTGGTATTGCAGGAATTTTATATGATCTAAACGGCAACCCTGTTGAAGGTGCGGATGTTGTTCTCGTTCCAGTTGATAAGATTCCATCGCCAAACAGGATTGAAACGACAGTAACTTCTTCTGTACAAACAGATAGTAAGGGGTGTTTTTCTTTCAGCATTGTTCCACCTGATACATACAATGTTATCGCAAAAAAAAATAGCGATAGGCTCTTCCATGATTCCGTTAACTATACAGGTGATAATAAGGTCGAAATTGTTGATACTCTTCGTCCATCAGGATCAATGAACGGAACGGTTGTATTAGTCGGTGGTGAAGATGTCCGTACAGTGATGATATTTGCAATAGGGACTCAAATGTTTACCGTCCCAGAAAATAAAGCGGGCTTTTTTACTCTGAAAGAGATGGCACAGGGAACCTATCATGTAAGATTCCTTTCAACACTTGATGATTATGATCCGCTGGATGTTACCGTGACAATAAAAGCGGACGTTGCTGACACATTATGCGACACATTGTACTTGCCTTATAACGGGATACCTATACCAACAGAATTGTCAACGAGTTATGATACACTGATGCAGATTGTTACGGTAATCTGGAATCAGGTTGATACCAACTTGATTAAAGGATACAATGTTTACAGAAAACACAGTGACTCTGATTTTGTTAAAATCAATATTACTCCGACTTCTGACACTGTTTACCGGGACTCAACACCAAAAGAGCATCAAAGCTATGACTATAAGATCAGGGCTGTTGATAAAAATGATGAGATTGGTATGTTGAGTAAAGCAACGCAGGTGAACATAGTATCAGCATTTGTACTGATTGACAGTTTTACATTACAGGAGGAAATAATACCGAGTGCGTGTGTACTGGGAAATGATTCCCTTATTTTCCTGCTGGATCAACAGGGAGTTGTAATGGCAATAAACACGCATGGTGTTGTAATAGATACGTTTGGGCAGGGAATGTTTACATACCCGACAGATATATCCCTTGATTCGAAAGGAAATATTTATATAACAGACCCAAAATTCAAGCAGGGTTCGATAGTAAAATTCAGTAAAGAAGGGGATTCAATTGCAGTATTTCCTCTTAATTTCCCGAGCTTGCTTACTATTGACAAAAATGATAATATCTACGTCGTTTATCAGGGGAAGGATTATACTGATATTATACTTGCGAGATTTGACACAACCTGGAACAGGTTGGATTCGATAGAATTACTATTTGGCGAGCCAGGTTGTCTACATACTACTCCAGACGGCTGTCTCTTTCTTAGCAGTAAAGATGGCTCAAAGATTAACGAATACAGTATTGACCTCTCACTGATCAATTCATGGAATGTATCGGGATTACTTGGTGAGGATGAATTAATGGCTGTTGACAAAAGTAATAATTTCTACACAAAAAATAAAACACAGATTGGAATAAGACTTTTATATAAAATCAATGTTTACAGTTATGGTGGTTCAAAAATAGCACGGTTTGGTCATTATTATCAATCGGTGGATATCGATATGATCATTTTTGATAATTTTATTTATATACTGGAGAAATTAAAAGAAGGTCGATTGAAAATCAGTATTTTTTCAAGCCCATTCTAAGGGATCGCCACATCATTATATTCGATCTTTTTGAAAGGATTTATGTATGAAAAGTGTACCATCAGTCAGTTCTCTGTGTATAGTCTTTTTTTGATTGGAATAAAAACAGATATAGTTCGGGTATGTACTATATCAGATTGAAGACATCCAATGGTTATAATGCATTAAGAAAAATTATCATTTTACCGTGATACTTGTTGAACCTTGACAATTCATAAAAAAAGCGCTTAGAAACATACCCTAAATATCATTAACGTTCTGTTGTTTTACAGGAATTGCTAACACTTTTTGCGTTAAACGAACTCGCCCGGCTCTGTGGGGATGCCGGAAAGTAATTTTCGGCATTACCCGGACAACAAGCTGAAAAGGACAATTGTCCGATTCACGGTGAACCAATACAACTACTAATGAGATACTTGAGCTAAAATATATGGATTAAAAGAATAAAAATAGGGAGATTTGATATATGACCAGTCATCAGCCTCATTGAAAGAATAGCTCTTAAATTTTTTGTGAAAAATAGCAAATTCAAGTGAAATGATACCTTTTCTGTATAATATTCCTCCATAGGGAAACGTGACCTCACAATACATATTAGCTTTTTTGGCATCGGTTTCAAGGGGCGGCATAATATCATAACACAGGATTTGAGGAGTACCGCCAGGAGCGTCATCATACCAGACATCCGCCTTAAAATCTTTGCTGCTATAACCGGGTTCAAAAAAATAATAACGAATTTTTATTTTTTTTGTATTTATTTGTGAAGAGGTAGTGTTTCTTATCTCTAATTCCGGATTAATATAAACTGATCCATGCTCTCCGCCTTTCATCCATATTTCAATATTATTCGCGTTAATCACTGTAAAAAGAAGAAGTAATATGGGACTATGGTTTTTTAACAGTTTAATTCCAAACACAACTTTTCCCTTTCATCTAACATATTTGATACAGAAGAAGATGTATTATTAAAAAATTGAGCAACTTTAACAACAGGCATCTGATATTTTCGGTACGCGAGGTATGAAATTATCTTTCGAGCGTGAGAGTTTATATTATTTCTGCTTTTCTACTAATTCATACAACAGCCGCAGCAACTCATTTTTTTTCGTGAGATATACATCCTTATATTGGCCGGCTCGTGCAAAACCATTTGCTATGCGGGCTTCTTTAAAAAGTTCGTAGGAGCTTTTTTTAAATGTATACAGTACCGGTGCAGACAATCGTTGTGTCCCTCTTTTAACCTCATACTCGAGGTTAAGTGTGCGCAATTTCTCGTCAATTGCTTTTTGAAAATTCTCTTTTCGAATTGAATCAACGTCCCCAAAGAACTCAACAAAAAATTTGTAATTGAGATCTTTCTCATCACAGAACATTACATAGAAAGCTACACCACAAGACAATTCCTCTGAAACTTCCTGCACAGCTTGAACCACCTGCTCTTCGGAAAGTTTCTCTCCTGTCAGGCTGGTGACACCCTCCCCCTTTTGAATAAACTTGAAAAGCGGCAACTGATTATACTGTCCGACTATTTCAACAATATCATTAATATCATACCGATACAGACCGCTCCCATTGCTGAACAGTATGTAATAGCGCTTCCCGACTTCTACCTCATGGGCATGGAGTACTGTCGGATTTGCCGCTTCTTTCTGTCCCTCTTCGATAAATTCAAAATGATAAATGTGAGCAGCGAGTACTGAATAATCCCAGTCATTGCCCAACACCAGACCTGCCCTGCCCTCACTTGCCTGGTAGCCAAATGCACGAATTACTGTTTTTTCAGGAAAATAGTCATCAAGTTTTGGTATTATTTGAGCGAAATTCCCCTGTTTCCAGGTATTAACCAGTGCAAGGTGCGGCCAGAAATGTTTTAGACGTAATCCCTCTCCATGCGTATTTAAAAGGTGTTCAAGTTCTTTTGCCCGTTCCGGGTCAGGGTTAAAGGATGCGAGAACAGGAGCACGGTCATCGGCAGCGATTTCATCAGCCACATCCTTCCGCAAGGTACCATCATGAATATCTTTTACAAGATCAGAATATTCATCCATAATGGTCTGATAGAATCTAATAACACTTGACGGACTTGCTGCAACAAGTATTGTGATATTATAGGCCAAACCGCAGCGCATAATAGAATAATATTTCTTTGCATAATCTTTAATGCAAATCAGGGGATATGGCGAGGCATGGGTGCTTTTAAGTACTTTCGGGATATTCCGATAGATCATACCCGATATAGAACCATAGGGCGTCCCATCTTCCACATATCCCTCAACAGCCGGTGACACGGCAGACAGACTTCTGCCATCGTAAATATGCGGATTATCTTTAAGGCAGGTATACAGCCACAACCTGCTCAGACCTGAGTAAGCATTTTCAAAATATTCCTTTGAAACAGGGATCATCTTCGGTTTTGCAGTAGTGCCGCTTGAGGTATTGTAAAAAAGAGGCCGACCGGGAAAGAGTACATCAGCTTCCCCTTTACACATTCTTTCAACGTATGGCCTGTGTCTACCGAAACCGCTTACGGGAACTGCTTTCTGATAATCCTCAATAGATTTTATCGATGCAAATCCATGATCTTTGCCAAAAGCAGTATCTTTATTTGCGGTAATAATGTTATTAAGCACTGCATCCTGTGTCGCCCTGCACTGTTTGCTCGCTTTTTCGAATCTACGCAGGCGAGGTTTGCCAACCAAAGAAATAAGGAATTTTCTAAACCAGGGTTTTTCGGCAATATCTCCCATACCATGCTCCTTGTTACAGAATTTACTTAGGCGAAATGACGTATTGTCGATAAAATAGTATTTGAACTAAAACACCATACAACAATTTTACTCAGTATACCCTATGAGCTACCGGTGCGGGAGACGGTACATTTGGTGATCAGGATTTTTTATCCTTTGCAAACAACTTTTTAAAGAGTGAAAATGAAGATTTTTTCTCAGCAGAAGTCTGTTTTACACTCTTCTCCGCAATACTCCGCTGTTTCTGATAACCGAACCGCTCCTCCCGTGTCATACTGCCCTCCTGCAATGTTACCCCAAACTCATTTTCAAGACTTGCGATGATCTCTTTTCTGACGTCATCATCAGCCGGTTCTTTTCCCAGCTCTTCAGCAAGTGAGGTTAACGGCTCCAGTATCTTATCTTTAACTTCAGGCGGTATCCAGATGGCCGCAAAAAAATCCGACGGCTGAAATGCCCGGATAAAACAGATTATGTTGATAACATAAATATCCTCGACCTCGGAAATAAGAAACCCTGCCAGCTTCTTTCCACTTATCCGAAGGCTGCCTCTATGGCTGTACCAGACCTCCTGCAGACCCAATTTTCGGAAAGCCTCTTCCACGGCATTCCCAATCCGCCGGTAAGCATTATCCGGATCAGAAAAAATCTTTTTTGAAAGAACCGCCTGTACAAACAGGGTACTGTCCGGGTCGGCAAAGGTGAGTGTACGCTCTCCGGTGGTTATAATGTGCTCCAGTTCAGGAAGATCCGAGCGGATTTCATTTATCAGGGTTACAAAGTTCGTCAGGCAGACAATTGCCTTTGCACCGGAATCCCGTAAAATATGGATAATCTCTTTTCCCTTGTACATGGTATTAAACGGGACCGCAACAGCACCGAGTTTCTGGCATGCATAAAAGGTAAATATGAATTCCGGTATATTAGGAAGCATTATCGCGACACGGTCACCCTCCTGAATGCCCAACTTGCGCAACCCGTTGGCAGCACGGTTTACCGACTTATCCAACTCAGCAAAACTGATCTCCTTATCATCGGAAATCAGTGCCGGTTGATTCGGCCGATCCTTTGCCCATTGTTCGACTAAATTTCCTAACTGCATTACTACTCCCGTTCGATCAGCCGTAAATCCCTGTAATCACCCCGCAGCTCCTTCCGCAGGAGCTTTCCCGTAGCACTCTTAGGCAGCACATCAAGGAATGCTATTTCATCCGGTGTTTTATAGGCAGCAAGTGTTTTCCTGCAGTGTTCAAGAATTTCCTCAACTTCCACTGATTCACCCTTTTCCAGAACTACAAATGCTTTACTATCCTCTCTCTCATCTTCCTTTTTAATGCCAACCACTGCAGCTTCCTGTATTTTCGGATGCTGCGCCAGATGATCCTCAATCTCCTTCGGTGAGATATTATAACCGCCCTTAATGATAATATCTTTTTTACGATCCGTTATGAAAAAATACCCGTCTGTATCGATATATCCGATATCACCGGTATGGAGCCATCCGTTCTCAAAAGTCTCAGCAGTATCTTCAGGCCGATTGAAATATCCTTTACTGACAACTGCACCGCTCATCACAATCTCACCGGTGGTATCCTGCGGGAGGTCATTCCCCTTTTCATCAACAACCTTCATTTCGATGCCGGGGAGCGGTTGTCCGATAGAGCCGGGTTTGATACGCTCCGGCGGGTTAACCGCCACCGCTGAAGTTGATTCCGTCATACCATACCCCTCTATAATCGTCGCACCGAATATCTCCTTGAAACTGTCAATCACATCGATAGACAGTGGAGCCGCACCTGAGATACAGTATTTCAATTGCGGTTTCTTTTCCATGGAAGCCATTCTCCGTTTTGCAGCAAGCATAAGGTGCTGGTACTGGGTCGGGATAGCAAGTACCACACTTATCTTTTCATCAACCATCAATTTCAGGAATTTTCGAGGGTGGTACTGCGGGACTAATACCGACGTCAATCCCCGGTACATTGACAGTACACACACATCTGCCAGACCGAATACGTGAAAAAACGGCACCAGGCTGGCAAAACGATCATGTGGTTCTGTTTTTATTACCGTTCCGGTAATCTCACACTCTGCCCTGAAATTGCCGTGTGTGAGCATAACCCCCTTGGGCATACCAGTGGTGCCCGAGGTATAGATTAATGCAGCAAGGTCATCATCTTCCCGCTCAACCGCCTGAAATTCATCACTGGACTTGAGCATCATTTCCTGGAGCGAGATAGTTTCTGCGGGCCGTGAAGAGGCTCGCCCGGCCCTGGACTGCATGACTACGTCAATCCCCTGCTTTTCAGCTTCCTCCCGATCAATGGATACCTCCGCGCCGGCTAATATCCCCCTTTTCACAATCTTCTGGATAATAATTGTTTCGGGAGTAGCTTTTGCCGCCATGATATAGCGACCCGCAAGTTTACCTTCAGCAACCGCCGAAGGCATTGCCAGGACATCCGCCACATCGGCTGCGTCATTATAGAGTAGTCGCCATGAATCTGCCATAGAATTTAAGCTTTCGTGGATAAGAAATCATCTACCTCATCAAAGAATTTATTCTGTATCTCAATTGAAGGTTTAGGAGTTACCAGGCTGACTATATAAAAAACCAGTGAATTTACAATTATCGATACTAGAATTATTTTTGTTCCGACGCCCAGTATAAAACCGACAATAAGTAAAGCAGTACCAATTAATATCCCCGATATTGCTCCCTGTTTTGTCCCGCGTTTCCATAATACGGAACCCACCAGGCATGGCGACCATTGGGCAAAACCGGGTACTGCGATAAGTACCAGATATTCAGCAAGGGCAATAGGATTCCACAACGCAATAACCAGGCTTAAGATAATAAGTATAACAACGGCACACTTAGTCCAGTTAATGAGCTGCTGATCATCCGCGTCAGGTTTGATGAAACCGTGTATCAGGTCACGGGAAACAATAATCGCTGAAGTCATCAGTTGAACCGCCGCAGTGGAAATAGCCGCGGCAATAACGCCCATAAGAACAAACGCTGCAAACCATCCGGGTAAATATTTTGTCACAATAACCTGGAGGATATTATCCGCCTCTTTACCGCTCATCGGCGGTACCAGGGTATCAGGCATATGGCTGATTGCGGGTGCAACCAGTGAGCCCCAAAAAAAAGGAACCGTATAAAAACAGAGGCCTCCGGCAACAATAGCCAGCAGCGGCAGCCATTTAAAGATATACTTCTCACGGGCAGTCATAACGCCGATTACAACATGGGGCCAGCTAAACACGAACATACCCACGATAAGAAGTCCGCCAATAGTTACATGATCGAAATAATTTTCAGGCCCCGGTGCAGTCAGCAGAGCAGGACACTTCTCTGAAATAATCCGGGCCGCCTGTGATAATCCGCCGGGGAACACTTTCTTTACCACCCATATAAGAGAGCCCAGGAAGGTAACTGCATAGACACTGCCGAGAAATACATTTACCCAGGCAGTAATACGCATGCCGCCCAAAAGTACTATAATGACCAGTAATACCACCGTATACACCATTCCTATCACGGGTGAAACACCGGTCAATGCTTTGAAACCAAGGCCGACTCCTAAAGGTTGTATACCGATATAGGGAACAATAAAGGAGAGCAGCAGAATTATCAGGATCAGCCGCAATGCTTTTGACTGGTATCGTGCAGCTATCATTTCGACCGGTGACAGGAATCGATTCAGACGGGTGACTGCCCACAGACGAGGGCCGAGGAACATATACAGCGCAGCAAAACCAACCACACATCCCCAGACAAAATAGACATATGACGGGCCGTGACGATACAGATACCCGGAATACCCATAAAATGTCCAGGCACTGGAGATAGCAAACAGCATGAAGAAAAACATAACGATGATGCCAATTCCCCGTCCCGCCAGCATGTAATCTTCAGATGTTTTGGCGGAAATCATATATCCGTACACTGCCATCCATAATACAATGAGTCCGAAAAGAATAAGTATTGTAATAGTCATGAGTGTTCTCCTCCCCCTTAGTCCCTGTAGGGCCAGTAGAAAAAGAAATAAATCAGGTATGCTATCAGCCAGACAAGGAGAAAAAGCAACCCGGAAAGAAACGGCAGCGTCATAAATCCGAAAAAGAGACGCTCCTGAAAGAAATATTTTGGTATGTAGAGCATGACAATAACTGAAAGCAGCAATACAGAAAGAAAGATTTTACCTGGGGTGTGTCGAAAAATCTCACGCATGGTGCCTCCTTATAATAATATTGTCCATTTGTCAACCAGCATAACAATGTATACTACTGTCCTTAAGCAAAATACTCAACACAAAAATAGGAGTCAAGGAAAATGCGTAAGGCCGCATTATCAGGTCTATGATCTACTTTAATTTTAAGCAACAGGAAATTACAGTTGCAGAATCGAAGTTTACTTACTATGAAGTATACTACTCTACTTGAGCAGTTCTATCATTTTCTTTCATTATTTCTTTCTTTCAATATTCAAACCCACTGTTTTTCCCTTACCCAAGCACACCGGCCGCGTCTAATTCCTGCTTTAATGCACTAAACTCTTCCTTAACCTTTGCAAGCATATCTTTGGCACAACCCAGGTCACCAGCCCTTGAATTTGCTTCAAGCTCAGCCGAGACATTTCCAAGCCTCATTCCACCGATGCTTCTTGACGAGCTTTTTAATGAATGAGCATGCCGGTATAACACCTCGGTATCTTTGCTTTCAACAGCACGGTTCATATCCTCAATCATCCCGGGTGTATCTTCAAGATATGCATTCAATACTTCTTTATAGATTTCCATGTCATCGGCGAGGTTCTCCACTGCGCCTTTAATATCCAATATTTTCTCATCCGTCATGGTATCTCCTTTCACAAAAACCAGTGAAAATTGGAATCCAACCTTCAATTGCACGTTCTGTCGGGGGCGATATATGTCTTTTCAAATAATGTATTATAGATTAATATTTCGTTCCTACGGAACTTTACAATGTGTTTATGATTATATGCTATAGATATTATGTCACTACGGGACATTTTCCTTTTAAGCTAATAAAGCATCTGAATAGTTACGTATCATTTAAACCAATCGGCATTTGCAAATCATGCTTTTGAGCGATTTGGTTAATTATTCCATAAAGCTTTTGAAAGCTGACAGGTTTTACAATATATCCGTCAATTCCTGCTTCCATGGCCTCTTGTACTCTTTTTCTTTCAGCATCAGCGGTAAGCATAACAAATGCAATTCCAGCAGTACGTTTTTCAGACCGAACGTTTTTTAACAGGTCAAGACCGGATTCGCCCATCATGTGCCAGTCGGAAATTACGAGATCAATATCATTATCATCCAGGAGCGCCAACGCCTCTTTAACGAAAAATGCACGTTTGATCTCATCATACCCCATCTTTTCCAATAAACGTACAACACTTAGCTGGCCGGCCTTGACATCATCAACGACAAGTATTTTCATAATTCCAACCCTTCAATTTTGGATTTCGGATTGTGGATCTCGGATTTTGGATATCTTTTCTTTTTCAATCCGCATTCCCCAATTCACATTCCAGAATTATTTACTCAGTGTTATCTGAGCCTCTATGGCATCTTTTCCAACAACCGAATTTCGGTTTATCTCCGAAAGAAACCTCTCGAATTCTCTCTCAATTCCTGCGACCGAAGGCGCCGCCTTTTCAGGCTCACCCGCTTCACCGGCCTGTTCTATCTGAAACGCAACTTTTTGCATAACACCTGCGCCAATAGTCCCTGCTGCGCTCTTCAACGAATGCGCGTGACGCATGAGTAAAGATGCATCTTTGTTATCAAACGCTTCTCTTATGGCTTTAATCTTTGGAGGGGTGTCTTCCAGAAACATTTCCAGGATACTATTACAACTTTCCTCATCCCCACCCAGCCGTTTGAGCAGGGCAGACCGGTCAAAGACCTGTTCCCCGGCAGGCTCAACAGCATCCTCTTCAGCCGGCTTTGCCGCGTCTTCAGCAACCAGGTATTTTTCGAGCGTTTCAGCCAGTATCCTGGCATTCACCGGCTTGGAGACATAATCGTCCATACCTGCCTCAAGGCATTTTTCGCGATCTCCCTTCATTGCGTGTGCGGTCATTGCAATAACGGGTATTTTTGGATTGCGGATTGCGGATTGCGGATTGCGGATTTCCCGCGTAGCGGTAAATCCGTCCATTTCCGGCATCTGGACATCCATGAGCACAACATCATAGTTTGTTGACTTCAGGGCTTTGAGTGCTTCGACACCGTTTTCTACTGCATCAGCGCGGTAGCCGAGCTTTTCGAGTATTCTCAATGCTACTATCCGGTTTACCCGATTATCCTCGGCAAGCAGAATACGAAAATCACGTTTCTTTTCCTCCGCAATTGAGTGTCGCGTGATCAAAGGTTTTGTACCGGGCTTTTTATTTCTTTTCCCTCCTCTTATTACATCGACGAGGCAATCCAGAAGGTCCGACTGTTTTACCGGTTTTGTCAGGTATGCCGCAAAACCAATATCCTTTACACGTGCGGCATCTCCACGCCGACCTATTGAAGTCATCATTACCAGCCTGGTATCACGCAGTGATTTGTCCTCCTTAATCTTCCTGCCGAGAGTTTCACCATCCATGAAAGGCATCTGCATATCCAGAATTGCGATAACAAAGGGTTCTTTCTGCTTTACGGCTTCCCGCAGCTTTGCAAGAGCGGCCTCTCCATCCGGCGCTTCATCGTGTTTGAAATTCCACGATTTGAGCTGCTTTTCGAGCAGAAGCCGGTTAGTCGCATTGTCATCCACGGCAAGGATACGCATTCCCGCAAGCGAAGCCTCCTCGATTTTAGTAACAGCGGAATCCTGTTGACGGCCCTCCGGCTGTTTCTCAAAAACCGCAGTGAACCGGAACGTGGAGCCTTTACCAACCTCACTCTCGATTCCCATCTCACCACCCATCATTTCGCAAAGCTTCTTTGATATAGTCAACCCAAGGCCGGTTCCGCCAAACTTACGGGTTACGGAAGTGTCAGCCTGCGTAAACGCCTCAAAAAGGCTGTCAATACGATCTGCGGGTATGCCTATGCCCGTATCCATAACAGCGAAACGTAATGTCGCTTCTCCATCGTCTTCTTTGTCAAGTGTCACGCGAATAGAAACCTCCCCTTTGGAGGTAAACTTGACTGCATTGCCGACAAGATTGGTAATGACCTGACGCACACGGCCGGGGTCTCCCCGAAGAAATGATGGCACCTCGGGATCAACCATGCAGATATATTCAAGCCCCTTCTCATGAGCGCGTAACGCCAGGATGTCATTCATTTTGTCAAGGGTTGTTCGCAAATCAAAATCAATTATCTCGACATCCAGTTTCCCGACCTCAATCTTGGAAAAATCAAGTATATCGTTTATGACAGTAAGCAGGGATTCCGCACTATTATGTACTGTCTCGGCATACATCCTCTGGTCCGGAGTCAACTCAGTATCCAGCAGCAGATCGTTCATCCCGACCACCCCATTCATAGGCGTGCGGATCTCATGGCTCATATTGGCGAGGAACTCGCTCTTGGCAGAACTTGCCATCTCTGCCTGAGCAGCCATGTCGTTTGCCCGTGCTGTAGCTTTTTCCAATTCCTCGTTTATTTTTTCTGCATCTTCCTTTGCTTTGCGCAATTTATCCTCAGCCTTTTTAAGCTCGGTAATGTCCTTTGCTATTCCAGCCAGTGCATAAGGCTTACCCTCTTCATTCATTAATAATGTCGTTGTCATTAAAGTAGGAAACGGATCCCCACACTTTGTAACGTGTCCGACCTCACCGCTATGCGTCTCGTATTTCTTGACGTTTTCATTGAACGGAATAACATCTCTTTTAATTTGTTCCTCATTATGGAAAATCGCAAGGTTCTTACCAAAAAGATCCCTGGAATCCGTATAGCCATGCATTTTACACCATGCATTGTTAATAAAAATGATAGTGCCGTCAAGATCCGCAAGACACATTCCCTCTGTTGATTGCTCTACAATAGATGAAATTTTTTTATATTCCTCCTCAGCTTTCTTTCGCCCGGTGATGTCCCGAAGAAATGCAACGAACTGTCCGCCTTTTTCATCGGAATAGGTTGCGCTGACCTCAACATCAACACTTTTACCGTCTTTTCGTCTATGACATGTTTCAAAACATTCGTATCCTCGCTCTAAGATATTGTTTATATGTTCGGTAGTTTCTTCCAGCTTTTCCGCAGCCTCTATATCAGATATAGACATACCACCAAGCAGTTCTTCACGTGAATAGCCTGTGATCCTGCAATAGGCGTCATTGACATCAATGAATCTTCCTTCCGTATCATTGACCCAGAAACCATCAAGAGAAGTTTGTATGATTTCACGATGGTGCTTCTCGTTTTCCTTAAGTATTTTCTCAACATTATTTCGTTCGGCTATGGTGTTTCCTATGTCTTCAATCATCATATTTACACCCATTGCAAGGGAATCAAAAACATCATTTTTGTCAGACACCGTTGCCTGCACAGAGTAATCTCCTCCCGCCACTTTCATGAGCACATTGTTTGTTTCTTCCACCGCACCCATTGCCCTTTCCTCTCTCGCAGTCAGGTCACTATTCTTTTCCTTAATATGTTCCACCATCTGATCAAAAACCCTTGAGAGCCGGCCGATCTCATCATTTCTCTGAGTGCCTACTTTGTGATCAAAATTGCCCTCTCCAATTATTTCGATGTCTTTTTGCAGGGCATAAAGTGGTTTTGTTATCGATCTGGTCGTAAAAATTGTAATCACAATCACCAGGAGAGTAAACAGGCTTCCCGCCACAAAAGGAAGATGGGTCACATACAAACGTGTTTGTAAAGCAGACCCTTCCGCTTCCGCCAGCACCTGTGTCTGTGCTGCTCTGAATCCCTCCAATTGTACAAACAGAGACTCCATTGCCGGATAAAATTTTTCCTCATTAATTACTCTCAAAGACTCTATCCCCAATTCCCGCACCTTTAAACTGATTATCTCCTTCACAACCAATTCCACTTTTTTTATCTCCGTCATTAATTCCCCGTCGTCTCTTCGCTCCTCTCCACTAATTTGGCATTTATGCTCGAAGAAATCCTTTCCCATCTCCTTTAAACATTGCAGGGCCGATAGTGCCTCCTTTTTAAATTTCTCGTCATGGTGTACCATATACTCAAACGTTTTAAGGTTTACTTCGACGGCCGTTCTATGCATCTCCTCTACTGCTGTCGCTCCGGTAACAATATTCTCTTTAATCATTTTAACTTCATTGTATATCCCCAAAAAAATGACTCGATTAAACAATATGATCCCCCAT
>JAUVGS010000250.1 GCA_030593665.1 Chitinivibrionales bacterium
ATCCATCTCAGATCAGTTGCCACTGATGTTCACCCCTTGCATGATGTCAGTGATTCCTCTTTAACGGTTGACCTCCTGTGGGACGCTTCACTCATCAGGCATTACCCCGAATCTTCGCTAAGGCCATTGCGGCACTACCGCGTCCCATCCCTCGCACCGGAGTCTTCCGAAACCTCTCCTTTTATGTTGAGGTTCCGTACCTCGCTACTACCCCACTTGATCCGGGGGTGCTTCACAAGGAACATTTGAGCCGGTGCTCGCCTGGTTGCTACACCTTCAGTTCGTTCAACTCGATGCAGTCGGAGACCCCGGGAGGCCGTAGCAGTACTTGCCATAATGTGCTACCGCGTTTCGTCTGCGCCCAAATTAAAAGGATCGATGGCACTCCATCTTAAAATTTCTTTCGGGGCTATGTGTCTGATTCAGAGCTCTGCACTCTTCACCTCGTTAAACTCGTCGTGGTACACACGGAATGTCAATCCTCCCACGTACTACCGAGTGATACGGCTATATCTTTCTCGGGGCAGCCTCCATGCTACCTTGAAAGTGGCTCATTGCCAGGTTACCCAATATACTTATTTTCCTAAGGAATTTTCTTTTTCAAACCTTCCGAAACTTCGTAAACCCGGCTTACTTTACAAACACGCAAAAATCTCTCTGATTTTCCGGACGCCTGCAATTACCGCCAACCAATTCCATAAGAAATATTGTTTGTCGTGCGGGGTTACTGCGTCACAAACTTCATTTTCCTCTCATTTATCCGTACCAAATAGACCCCTTCAGACAGGCGGGAAATGCCCAATACCCCTGAACCCTTTATTTTTTTCCACAACACTCTCTTTCCATTTAACATGTATATACCAACCGTACCTGAGACATCCCAAAACTTGATAAATTTTCCCGCCATTATGATATTCTTACGACATTTGATATTACCTGAATTCTTCACAGAGGTAGCCGAGGGAACAAGCCAGAAACACCGCCCGTCGTTCTGTTTCAGGTTTACATTGAGTTCCTGCGTGTTGTTTATAACCGACTCTGAGACAACAACTTTAGTGCTATTCGCAGGATCCGCAGAGAAGGTTTTTAGTTTGTAACTCCTGCCGGACTCCAGAAAATCAAGTGGTATCTGCAATGTTCTGCTGTTCACCGAAAGACACCCCATAAACCACTCTTCTTTACCGCTCTTGCGGGCAACAGTGATATATTTACCAGCCCGCCCGTTTAATACTCTGGTTTTTTTCCATACCGTAGGCATGTTCTCCCAGAATTCCAGAAACGGCTCACCGTTGTATTTGTCCGGTGAATCGTACCAGAATAGAAATTGAAGAGGGCTGTAAAAAATAATGGCCGTTGCAAGCTGTCCGGCGTGGGATATAGTGATTTTATTGTGCTTGTACCAGCAATGGGTGTAGTCCCCGGCTCCTGCAATGGTGCGCGCGAAGGCTGTATACAATATTTGCACCGGCGTGGGAATAGCTTCATTTCCGTGGATACCCTCTTGTGTCATAAGATTGGGGTATGTTCTGCTAAAGCCTGTGGGTCTGTAATTGTCATGTATGTCAACCATTAATTCGTTTTCAGCCGCAAGCTTTACCATGTCGTGCAGCCATCTGGTCCAGTTCTGATCTCCCACGCGCACAAAGCCGAACTTGAGCCCGTCTATTCCCCACTCCTTGTATGTCTTGAAAGTTTTCTCCATGTCGTAGTTTTCCATGGCAACATGATTGATATAGCATATCATTCCGATACCACGATCATGGGCGTACCCTGTCATCTCCTGAATGTCAAGTTTATCGACGACAACATTGGGATCGGATTTTGGATTACTCTCCTCGGAATATCCCAGACCGTACCAGCCTGCGTCCCACTCCACATATTGCATATTATGCGATTTCTCAAAATCCACAATTGATTTTGAACTATTCATATCAAGCCCGCTACGCCAGCATTTCCCGGGTTTTATCCACGAGGTGTTCTTAATGGCACAAGGTTCATTGAGATTTAAAATAAGGTGGTTATTTTCAATCAGCTCACCGTGACTCCCGCCTATAATAATTACCCGCCAGGGAGTGGAAAACGGCGTTGTGAGCGTCATTGATCCGCTAAGCTGGCTTTCAATGGTGTTCGACTGCCCGCTGTATCTAAACTGCATGCGTGCGTAGTCCACCAGTTTAGCCTCGTGCAAAGCAACAAATATGTCATCCGCGACATCCACTATAAGAGGCCTCACTACTTTATTGCCCATGCCATCGATTTTATTTTCTCTGTAAGTACCCTGAGGGCCATTGGTTACAAACACGTTATGGTTGCCTGTGAAAGTAAAGCGGGTTTTTTCCGATTCAATAGTAACTTTTTCACCCTGACCCGAAACGGTATAATTAAAAGCTACCCCTTCGTTATAAGCACGAAAACTGAGGAGCAGCTCCCTACCGGGAGACGGGGTTTCCTCCAGGCGAAGTATCATTTGATTATAATTATCCCGAATGGGACTTTTCTCCGCATAAACGGGTTCCCATGTAGTATCCTGAGAAAGGCTGTCTATGGCTTTAATTGTGAAATCACCGTTGAAATCGTCCTGGTCCTTAATTTCCAGACCCAGCCGGGAATCATTCAATATCTGACTCCCCTTATACGACAGGGAGTAGAAAGGGCAATCGCTATCCTGACCAACTGATTTTAGTTTGAAATTGACAATTATGTTACCATCGGGAGAACTTATCTGTGCCCCGAAAAGAGGAATAACTAATAACAGGATGGAAATAATTGTTGCAAACGGTGACGTGAAAACAGTGTTACTACTCCTGAGAACTATTTCTCTCAATCCGGACATAAGAGAAAACAAACTCTGAGACCGGTATGAAAATTTTTGTTCTTCTCGCTTCTCAACCTTATACATTGTACTCCTTCTCATTTAAATAATCCCTCCCTCCTCTTTAATTAGTACCTGTCCGAAAACGTCATTTCCCCATAAAGAGGGATTAAAACCTGCATGTTTTTAGTGGGAATCCATGCCTTTATTTGTCTAAAAAAGCTGGCCGAATGAGTTATATATGCGTAAAGTGATGGGTTGACTTTTATCTATATCGAAGTTAACGATAAACTTATAGGAAATTATTTTTTAAACCTGCCGAAGGTTCGCAAACCTTCGCAACCCGGATTACTTTACAACAGGCCATATTTCACCAGCCCCTTCATGCAATTCTGCTTTCGCAGCAGCCTTCTTATATTAAATATGGGTTGTGGAGCGGCAAAAAAGCAAGTTCAGGCAAAGCAATTGGCGGGCAACTGGGGACACTTCTTTATTGCCTTAATCAATCTTAATTATCCGGTATCCGTATCCGGGGACGGAGCTTCTTTATTGCTTTAGAAACGACCAAGAAGCATATTATTCTAACGCAATATATCCCGAATGTTAATTGATAAATGTGTGCTTACAGATTTATTCCGGTTACAAAACAGTCACTCTTTGTAAACCGGGATTTATATTAATAATGAGACGCGAATCACATTGAATATATAAAAATATAACAAGCGCTCGCACCTGACTGACGAAGGTGGAGCTTGTCGTTAGGAGGAATACATAAGTGCCCCCAAATGAATGAGGACCATATATGAAAAAAATATCATTAGTTTTTCTAATATCACTGATCGTTTCAGGTTTATTGGTAACATTGTATGTTGTGGTTAAAAAAGCCAACAGACCTGTCTTTCATAGTGAACTGTATAGTACTGAATGTATATGCATCAGATAATTTGGAAATTATTCTTAATGAAGACTCAGGGTTATCAATATTAAAAGATGCAACAAAATGGTCACTCCCGGTTGTATCAACAGTATCAACTATGGCAATGATCATATCCTTCTCCATCCATAATAATCTTTCAACTCTAAACTCATCAATGGATACTGTATTGTCAGGTACAGATAAAGTATCCTGAGCATATAACGAAGAAAATAAGAAGCTGTATAAAAAGCAAAAAAACAGGCTAGCACAAATAATCTTTTTCATACGAATCACTCCAAGTAAACTTATATAACGTATTAAATTGCAGTTATTCTAATATTCTCGACAGTCATAAGTTTTTTTAAGCAGCCCTCTTCAAAAAATACTTTTTTTGGGTATCTTTTTGCTTTTGTCGAATTAAATCGATTATCTCATTCTTGTCAAAACAGCAAAAGCGTTTAAAAAATAAATTCTGCATTGCTTTTTTTGCCATAAATTCGGATGGCGTTTTAGGATTAAAAGTTC
>JAUVGS010000026.1 GCA_030593665.1 Chitinivibrionales bacterium
ACGCCTTTCTTAATCGAATCGTAGATTGTAGCTTCCGTTACCACGGCATGGCTGATCAATTCCAAATCGTTTCTCAAGTTCATCTAATGTACGGGGGTAATCCTCCATTTATTGAAACTATATATTGTACCTACAGCAATAAAGTGAATACCCATATACTATTATTGATTCCTTGTAATCAATATTAAATAGTCATATTTTGTAACTACTCAGGTGGTGTAACATTCTTAGCGTCATTGCGAGCGCAGCGAAGCAATTTCATCTTTTCGAATGCAGGAGATTGCTTCGCTACGCTCGCAATGACGCTTTATGCGAAGAATACCTGAGTAGTTACCATATTTTTATCATTCTATCGTTAGAGATAATTGCAAAAGACACCGTAATAGATTCGTCCCGATTTGCAGGACGGGAACCCGGCAATCTATACTTTTGCTATTACCTCTTAAACATTTTTCAGACACTTCCGAGTCCACGGACACACATTGATACAAATCCCGCAGATAGTTGAAGGTATTGATTCTTTCCGGGAAAGCTCTTTACACTTTTTTCTGCACAATGAGGCATCATATAATTCTTCACGGGCTATACCAGCCTGCCAGTTATTGCCGGCAATTGCTTTTGCCGGGCATTGTCGAACACACTCTTCACAGATGCCGCAGTAAGATTTGTTGATCGGCGTAGCGCAGGTCAGTTCTGCATCGGTCAAAACTGTTGTGAACCGTATAGCTGCGCCGAATTGCTTCGTTATTAAGAGGGCTGATTTTCCGATCCAGCCGATGCCTGCACGGGTTGCTACGGTTTTATGTTGAAAAGGCGCAGATATTGTTTGCGGATCGAAATCTTCGGTAGTCGGATCAATGCCGTGACAGGTAAATCCACTCTCTGCGAGAACTGTTGCTGCCGCTTTACATAGCTTTGTAAGGAGCGAGTTAACCCGAAGGTATTCGTTATAATAGTTTGTTGTGGGACCTTTTTCTATTTCATTAATTATATGCGGATTTAAGGCCGCTGCAATGGAAATTGCGTATGTAAAATCTTTGTGCACCGGTGAAGGAAGCTCTGTTATATCGGCAAAACCGACAATGCTTGCGCCGTTTTGTTGAAGAATCGTTGAAATGTTTTCGGAGAGGTTTTCGATAATAAAAACTCCGCGTTATACCAATTTTGAGTTGTGGCGTAGTGAATTAATGGGTGAGAAAGATATAATGTCCAACACTCCAATATTCCATTACTCCAGAACATTTAATGGTAATATACTTTTGGGTGTCATGCCAAAATCGCAGAGTCTTTTGTACTACTTCACAAAATAAAATCTTCCCTTTATTACACCTTTTGTGAGGGTAAGCGTGTAGTAATACATCCCGGCAGAGACAGGAGTGCCATGATTATCCTCGCCGTTCCAATAAATTGAAGAGGTATGGCCGGGTGTTGCTATTCTTTTGACTATCTTTCCGGTACTGGTATAAATAGACAGCAATGCGGTTTCGGAAGTATTCAAAGAAGTAAAGGTAAACGTTACACGCGACAATAACGGCTGAACCACACATCGGCACAACAATGTCCCCATTTTTCCGGGATTGATATCATTACCATCAGTACCGGTATATTCCCCAAAAAAGGAGTATGGGTCTGCTGCACCGATATAGGGATAATTTTCCGACCGGCCTGCCTGGTCTTCGGCGTGGAGATAATAGGCAATGGCAACGTCTTTATACTGTGTCGGAATAACCGCGCTGAAAGTATCTCCTGCAACCTTTTCAAACGGCACAGATTGAAAGGTGTTTTGATTGTCAATGTCATAAAAAACAACAACCGAATCGTCAATAAGCGCATTTCCGCTATAGGGTTTTATTATCGCTTCAATTAATAAGCCGTCTCCGCTGTCAGTCACGGTATCATGCAACGGCACATGGTAAACGTAGAGCATGCCCATATCCGGGATACCTTTTGCTCTGCAATGAAGCGCATCATAGGTTTTCCAGGGGTGTGCCGAATTGGTAAAACCAAGGACTTCATACCCGGGCATTGCCTTCTGATAACTTTCTATCGCGTCATCATCATACTGTGAGCCTGTCCTGGGAACCAGTACTTTGTTATTGAGAATCAGGGAGTTGGTATAGGGCTGGCCGTTTGGCGTATATACTCTGGAAATCCTGTACGGTGTACCAAATGCCGATGTCTGTTTCCTGAAATAATCAACCACCCCTTCCACATCATCATAATCCTGATTATTCTGCGGTACTTCGCGTATTATAATTTTATCAACAGCAAGGAATTTGGACCAGCAGTCAATATGGTCAAGATTGATATCATTCGCATTGGGATCATCCAATACATGATACCTGGTAATCCCGAGATACTCTTCGAAATAATCATACACCTGCTGCTCCGAATAGTTGGGATTGTCCCGCCAGATACGATGTGACGATGCTGCAATGCCGCGTCCCTCAGTCATGTAATTCCCTCCTGCAGTGCTTATCGGCATATAGTACATGTCAACATCGAGAAAATCATCAATATACCCGTTTACCTCATTATCCAACGGCCAAAAAGTACAGTTATATTTAAAATCTACCATAGTGATCTCTTCATTTCCATTGACAATCCACCATGGACCATAATCACGAGTCCAGTACTCATCGGAAGGGCAATTGATAAAAGTAACACTGTCCATATTCACCCCGCCGCCGCTAAAGGTATTCTCCGCACTCTGCTGCTGGCTGCTGCTGACAACGCAGTACACCCTGATATCCTCGGCCATTTCTTTTATCAGTGTCGTGGGAATACCAAGCGGATACCGTATTAATACTCCCTCCATAGGTTCAAATTCTGCGATGTTACGGATTGGCGTCGGTGGTGGCGCTGATTGAATAGTGTGAGAAATTGAAGTATTTGTGTTAGCCTCAATGCGAAGCAGTTCAGATCGAGTGATTTGGCTGTTTGTATAGGAAAACAAAAATACGAGACATATAGTGCAGAAACGGACCATCTTCCTCCCCCATGATGTTATTACAGGTACAATGTGGTTATGGTGTACCTCTATACAATAAAATAGACATTTTTCAGGGGATTTGCTTGAGGATATTTTTCCGTCGGGAATTCATCAAGGAAATGTGTTTATAAAAACAGACGGTTTTAATCGTCTTCGCCCTTCCTCCTTCTCCTCAAAAAAGAGTTGCTATCGGACGAGGAAAGCTGCTGCGACGAACATAGCACACACAAGCACACTTACACCCCACAACCGCGTTACAATTTTATAGGTCCGTGCGGACCCGGGATCGATATCCTTCATCTCCTCCGAATCAAACGGGTCTTCTTTATCGATTCCCTCACTCATGCTCATCTGTTTCCTTTTTAAATTATACCTGAGTATCAGTGCCCAGAAGAACAACATGGAACTGAGAAGGAAACTTATAGCTGCCAGCAGAATACATAGGTTGATCATGATCATGATATGTCTCTAATTAAAGTTACAATTGTGGTTTGAATAATTGCCGGTATTGCTGTTAACGACATCACGGCAATCAATATAATTGATTTTGATATCACTTTAAAATCAATAAAAACAACATCCCAATCGGTTGGTAAAATAATTCTTGAATCCGATTTTTACCAACATCCTATCATTAACGATCAATATGAGTTAGATGTGGATAGCCTGGTTTTTCTAATATGGGACTATAAAACAAAACGGGTACTATGTAAGGAAACAATTTCGAACGATTCTCAGAAGGAACATTGTAGTAATCGTTATTCATTTTCGTGTGATAGAAAAAAAATTCTGGGATTTTCATTTTGAAAGCATCGCGCATAAAATATTACAAACCACTCCTTTTCGAAACAAAAAAATTGAAACCTATTATCCGAATATAAAATGAATGTTCATTTACACATATATTTTTTAAAAATAGTTTTTCTTAACAGTAATACCCCATTCAGGTAAAAAGTGAACACTGAAAATCTTCATTCTTTTTGGCTTTTCACGTTACTTGATTTTATTTTCCTTTTGTACAAGCACATTACAGGAGTTGGATGATGAAAAATTATATACTTTACTCGATGATTTTATCGCTGTCAACAATACTATTGCTTCGTGCAGAAACACCTGAAGGATTTTACAAAGTCCTTTTTTCAGATGGGGGTGTGGGACTCAATTCGGTGAATACGTTACCTGCTGCCGATTATCTCAATTATTCCTGGGAATTTATTGCTCATAATACAATAAATCTTCAAAACGAGGCCATGATTAAAAATGAGTACGACGACAATGGTGTGCTTTTATATCCTGATGGTGAACCTCGCTTTCAGATATTATATACTAATGGAGGCTATTCCGCAGAGCATGGAACAAGCCTTGGGGAAGAGGGGAGAGAACGGGTGAGAACCTTTTATTATCGTGGGGGAAGCTACTCAGGTTCCTGTGGCGGTGCTTACATTTCAACTGTTGACAGTAATGTTTACTACAAAATATGGCCAGGATCCATTACCGGATGCGGTGTCCATTATTCTTTGGTAGGTGGAGACATTCCTGCAGATTCGCCATTACTCAATTACTATGACTATGGCAATGACAATTATATCGAAAATATCGTCCACCACTATGGCGGCTATGGAAGTGTTATTCCTCCGGGCACAGAAATCTTACTTATTCATGACAAACCGGAAACCGGCCTGGATGACCAACCAAGCTGCTGGGCCTATAAAGACAATGATACCACCGGACGTATTGCTGTTATGACTTCTCACCCTGAAAATGAGTGGGATGGTGAACTCCGTGACTTTATGGCAGCAGTTTTACAGTATGCGCTGGACGGTTTAGCTCCTCCCAGTACAAAGGGTCCTCTTGCCAAGGGAGTGAAGCGTATCATGAACAAGTCCACCAAGGACGAGGATCCTATAAACACAAAAATAGGTGACAAACAATATCACCATTTTATTATTGATTTACCGGAAGGGGCAACAAATCTTGTACTCACGGTGGATGGAGACGACGTGTTTGATCTGAACCTTTATGTAAACAAGGACACCTTTGCCTTTGCAAGTCTTGCTGATTTTGCCGATACATCCGACGGTGCTGACAAGGCCATTTCTATTGACACCGCAGCACCGGGCATCTGGTATGTCGGTGTTGAGTGTGCCACAACTGTCGTTGCGGAGAAGATCAACTTCGGATATCACTACTCCGGACAACTTGAAGTACTAAACGGTGTTGAATACACCATCGAAGCTGATTGGGGAAATACCGGTATTATTGCCTCAAATAAGGGACTTTACAATACGAATGTAATTTCTATTACTACAAAAAGCAACGCCGTTTTTATAACGGTTACCAATTCGGAACCATATTCGCTGGCAGTACATGATGTAAAAGGCAGACTCTGCCGGGCGTCAAAAACCACCCTGGGTATCAACAAGTTTACCTGGGAGCCGTCCAGCCCCGGCATGTATATTGTGCGGCTTAAATCAGGGAATGATATAGTAACGAGAAGAGTTACTTTTATGCGGTAACTGTCAGAATTGGGTACGCTTTCATTTATGCTTTCCCTTCCACTACAATTTTATTGTTATGAAAAGACTCAACTATATCAATACATTTTTGTAAAATCGTTTTATGGTCTTATCTGAAGTAACAACCGGGTAGTCATATTTTGTCGCTGTAGCTATAATAACTCTATCAACAGGATCTTTATGTTGCCATTTTAACTCCAACGCCTTTAGCCAAATATCCAGCTCAATTGGAATAATCTTAATATTTTGTGGTTATAATTCAATATAAACAAACTTATATCAAGGTCTCAATTCATATTATTTATGTCCCACTGAAATCCTATCAAAGCCTCTTGTCATTTCAGGTAACTTGGCTTTCTATAAACTACTAAATTACCACCGTCCCCTGATTTGCAAGGAGGTTCGGTTCTCTTCGACAAATCCCACGAAGCCATCGAGTGGCGGCCACAATTCTATCGTCAAAAAAATTCCGGATTTGATATTAAAAAAAGTCCTTACTGAGTATCTTTCTTCTCTTCAATCTCTTTTTTTAACTTTGCTTTTTTTTCAGATCTTTTTTTCCATTTGCGAATAATATGATAGATCAGACTTACCCACAGGAGAAAGAGGAATATTGTTGTTAGTAAACTTGAAACAGTCCAGAAGACCACTACCAGGCCGATAAGGATAAATGGCGTCAGAGGAGATTGCGCATATTTTTCAAAGGTGCTTTGGCGCTTCTTGAAAAAGTTATTCAGGGCATTTGATTTTTCACCTAGCTGGCGCCAGAGCTTCGTCAGGTTCTTTCTATTCATAAAAAGGATTAATACTATAACTACAAAAATGAGCCATTTAATTGCACTGACAACCCATAGTCGGGTATAGAAAACGCTGAACTTGAGCGGATCTTCTGTCTTTATTATAGTTCTGGCAAAACGATAAACCTGTCCGCCCGTGGGTACCTGTATTTGGATGGGTAATATTCCTGTTCTAGCTATCCCTTGAGGCATGGCAGCCTGCTGCGATTCCTGCTTAGCAAGGCCATCAAGGCGGCGACTGAATTCAAGCTCAGCGTCAACCTGTCTTGCTATCAGCTCCTCCTGCATCGGAACATTCCTGAAACTGCTCTTGTAATCTTTTCCTTTATATACTTTCTCTAACTGGTCACGTTTTCGCTTCTCTCCCGATTTAGTAACCTCCTTCATTGCCGTTTCATTGTACTGTCTCTGTGCACCGGCGAAAACATTCACGCCTCGTATGATATCCTCCTTTTCCAACGTGCTCTTGAAATAAATGTAGGAGTAATCATTGGGAAGATACACAGACCACATGAGCTGGCTGGTCAACATATCCACAGCCGGCAGACTTGATTCCTGCGAACCGAACAGGGAGAATTTATCATTTACGATACAATAGATAACTTCAACGGGAAATGTGTTTAGACGATTGTTCACTGTGCGGGAGCGAATAAGCGGCACAAGGAGCCTGCCCTCTGCATTGATCGAAGATTCAACCGGCTGGTTTCCTACAAACACACTCCACACATCGGCATTTTCAGGAAGGAGAATCTCAAGAAACTGTTTCGCGCTGTTCCGTATCTGATACACCAGCCGGTGAACAACTTTACCATCCTCTGTAAAGAGTGTGACAACACTGGCAGAGTTGATTGTTGCAATCGGTACGCCGACTTTCTCATGCTTCTTAATATCGAGCACCATACTATACGGGTGTTTCAGATACTTGAATCCCATAATGAGCGGCTTGGCTGACATATTAATGAGAGGACGGGGGAGTTTCTGTATCGCAACTTTTTCCAATCCCTCGCTTTCCGTAACGATGACCTCTGCACTGGTGTTAAGCGCAATACCGATGACTCCGGTTTCACGAACCGTGTTCAACGTACGTAATCCGGAAAACGCTTTTGCTGCCCCTTTTTCTGAAAAGGCCGTTTCGGTAGTGACCCGTATGGTGATGTTGCCCTTCTTGCCATAAGTAAAAGGAATGAGGAGCAAACGCTGATCCTGTTGCTCTGTTTCCTGCCACTCTCCGACACCTTCACCGGACACCGTAAGCACGTTCATATCCTCCGGAATAACCAGCCGGACCGCATCGACTTCACTGTGAAGAATATTATAGTTGATATCTGAATTGATCTTGAGCGCATCGTCTTCAATGGAAATAAGATTATTGACCACGGCATAAAGCTTCGGTGGAAGCTTCTCCGCAAGAGCGACTTTCTTCCTCCAGCGAATACTGACAGACCGCCCCTGGCCAAGCACTGCAGAAACAGTCGTCGCCCTGGCAGTTGACTTTGTCACTACCTGCTGAGCCTGTGGAATCTCTACATCGATATCCTTCAGCGGCATCTCGAGTTTTAGAAGGGTAATTGGCGTCTGCTGAATATACAGATCAATTTTATGCGGCCCTTTCTCAAGCGATGATTTCAGGAAAAATGAAGCGGTCACAACATATTCACCCGTTTTGGAAAGGACAACATTATGATAGCCGCCCTCAGTGACCACCAGTGCCGGTTTACCGGCAACCTTCATATCCGACAGGGCAATATTCTGTGGTAGAAGCGGGATTTTCAAATATGCATCTTCCTTCAAAATATGAACATTAAAAGTTCCGGTAAAGGCGGTATTATCCTTCTTCATTTTTCCGGAGTAGAGTGCCTTAGTTATTAAATATTCAAATGGAGGCTTTCTATCCGATCCTGCGGGGGACTTCATCCGGGTAATAAGTTTCTTGAATTCCGCGCGTTTCAGCACCACCTTGCCTTCCTGTACTGTATGTGATGGTTTTGTTTTTGCCCCGGCCTGTTCCACTAGCTTCTGAAACGTTTCTAATGTCAGGACAATCTCATCCTCATCAAGATTCACCAGTTTCTTGAACTCATTCCAGGGAACCGTTAATTCGCTATTCTGATTTGCATTTCCCTGAGCATGAGTCCAATGAGATAGTGCCCCGAATCCAACAAGTATTACTGCGAAAACTACTGCTGAAAATCTTTTCATACCATTGACCTCCTGCTGGAATTTTTATTATCTTTTGCGAATTTATATATAATTTGACAAGCATTTTTTTATAGATAACCCCTAGTAAATCCTATTATAGACTAAAAACAACTTTAACGCTACAATTTTCACCAACACGGATTAATCGGATTAAAAAATCATTACAATTACTGGAACAGGCACTTTAACCTATAACCAACCGCGAGGTTTCTGTGGGAACACTGTCGCCTATGCAGAAAACATTCTTTGAAAAATTCAAGAATCGTGTCCATTGTGAGAAAATGGACAACCTTATGCCGCATATGATCGGCGTCGTTGTACCACTGGTGACGCTGCCGATGATCGGCCTTTGCGAAAACCTTGCTGATTTTGCAGACACTTCCGATGGTGCTGACAAGGCCATTTCTGTTGACACAGCAGCTACAGGCACCTGGTCTGTTGGTGTTGAATGTGCCACTACAGCGATGGAAAAATCACACTCCTTCATGCCAGGGAAAATTCTCCGCACCGTGTATTACTGCAAGGACATCTATTTGATCAGGTTTTATGTGATAGACAATGCGGTATGGGCCCTCAATCATTTCTCGTATTTGATCGATAGAAATTTCAGGAACTTTTCGACCAGAAAGAGGGAATTCGGATATTTGGATTGATCTTTTCGTTATTCTGTCAACAGTACGTTTTGCGTACTGAATTGAATCTCTTGCAATATAGTTGTAAATGTTGTCGAGGTGGGTCTGTGCAGTATCCGTCCAATAAACTTTCATGTTTCTAATCCATATTTTTTTCTAACTTCAGACACCTCAATTATTCGGCCAGCTTTGCTATCTGCAAGTCCCGCTTCAATAGCCTGCCGAACATAAACCTCGTGCATTAAATCGTCCCACGTAGAATTATCAGGTAGGTTTTCAATTAGTTTCTTTGCTTCGTTTTTTATATTGATAGTCATATGTCATCCCATGTTTAATTTTTTCTTTCTTTTTATACAATATATCATTTTTAAGGAAAGCTGTCTAATTTTTTTACACTTCCCTGTTGACACAGCCCCTTTTTTTTAGTATTATTATAATAGTTGCCATTGGCAACTATTGCCACTAACAAAGGAATTGCCTATGAAAAACCACCTTTTCGAGCTCATACTGGCGATAAAACAGAAGTGCCTTGCCACTGAAGAGCGGGTACAGAAAGAACTTAATCTATCCCAGGCGGAATTTCACGGCCTGCTCTCTCTTACACCTGATGAGCAGCTTCTGGGAAATACCTTTGCCGAACGGATGGGATTATCGCCATCACGGGGAAGCCGGGTGCTGTGGCGCCTCGTTTCAAAGGGGTTATTACAGACCTATACCAACACAGAAGACAGGCGGAGTGTTGTTATCTCACTGACGGTACAGGGCAAATCGGCACAGAAAAACGTTAAAAAAAGGATGCAGGCCTGCGAAGAAAAAATTACGGTGAATTTATCACCGGCACAGATTAACCGGATTAAAAAATCATTACAAATTTTGGAACAAGCACTCTAACATATAACCTAGTACGAGGTCTCCATGGGAACACTATCACCCAAACAGAAAACATTCCTGGAAAAATTCGGGACCCGTGTAAGTTTTGAAAAAAACGAACGGATTCTCTACGGTCATGATATCGCTGCGATTCCGGCACAAATAAAACCGTTTGTCGGCAAAACCATACCTGATGCTATTGTGCAGCCGCAAACTGAAGAAGAGCTGATTGAAATTGTTCAATGGGCCTGCAGCCGGAACATACCCGTTACACCACGCGGTAAAGCAAGCTCCGGGTATGGTGGTGTTATTCCATTGAAAAAAGGGCTGGTCATTGATTTTTACCATATGCGTGACCTTATCACGATTAATGAAAAACATCTCACCGTAACGGTACAGCCCGGTATTACTTTCGAGCAGCTTGATGCACAGTTAAAGAAAAAAAAACTGACCCTGCGGCTCTACCCGTCAAGTTATCCCTCGGCAACAGTCGGCGGGTGGCTCGCTCAGGGAGGCGTCGGATTCGGCAGCTATGAATACGGGTATATCAGTGACAATATCATATCTGTACGAATTGTCCTGCCTTCCGGAGAGGTACGGAAATTTACCGGTGACGATCTGGAGCTTATTGCCGATATGGAAGGTG
>JAUVGS010000065.1 GCA_030593665.1 Chitinivibrionales bacterium
GATCACCTGCATGAACCCGTTAAGCCATGCGACATCAGTACCGGGTTTCTGCCGCAGGAACAGGTCTGCATGGATCGAAAGCGGTGTTTCGCGCGGGTCAATCACCAGCAGCCTGGCGCCGTTTTCCTTTGCCTTTAACACCCGCGATCCTATCAGGGGATGCTGCTCTATGGTATTACTGCCGGTAATGAGGATACATTCGGTTTCTTCTACTTCAGGTATCGAGTTGGTCATGGCGCCGCTGCCGAAGGCTGCCGCCAGACCCGCTACGGTCGAGGCATGGCACAGTCTGGCACAGTGGTCAACGTTGTTTGTGCCGATCACTGCGCGGGCAAGTTTCATATGCAGGAAATTTTCCTCATTGGTACATTTCGCTGAGGAGAGCAGGGCGATTGCGTCCGGAGAAGCCTCCTGTTTTATTTTCTGCAGGCCCGCAACAACAGCATCCAGGGCCTCATCCCATGACGCTTCTTCAAATTCGCCGTTTTTCCGGATGAGCGGTGTTTTCAAACGATCCGGATGGCTGATAAATTCATGTGCCTGCAGACCTTTTACACACAACTTACCTTGACTGATTCTATCGGTCTGACACGGCTCAATTGCGACAATTTTCCCCTCAACTACAACCAGGTAGAAATTACAGCCGCACCCGCAATAGGGACAGGTAGTAAGGACATAATCACTATGCATCGTGCCACCCCTTTGCTCTGCGACCGGGAAACGTATCGAGTATTTTTTTCTTGTGGTTTTCGGAAATATCGGGAATAAAATCAAACATTTCGACCGAGTCCTCATGGCGGACAATATCAACCAGCATTCTCAACGGCAGATGTGCCGGGCACGCCTCTTCACAGAAACCGCAATGGGTGCATCGTTTAATAATGTGATAGGCGCGGGCAATATGGTATAACGGGGCAGGCGGCAGTTCACCAGGCGTTGCCCACTCTTCCAGTCTACACTCCTCTTCAACAAACACCGGACAGATATCACGGCACCCATAACATTTGATACATTTTGACATATGATACTGCCAGTACTCACGCCGCTGCTCCACGCTCATCTGACGGACTTTCCTTAATTCCGCCGCTGCGTTACTCTCTGCCGGCGCCTCCGGCTCACCAAGTGTCAATTCCCGAAACACGCTGCTCATGGCAGGATTTTCCGGATTTTCTTTCGTACATGCCAGCGCACAATCGCCGCACTGCACACATTTTATTTCATCAATTTTAATGCGGTCTATCCACAACTCTCCCTGATGTTCAACGAGCTTTTCAAGGTCAGGCATATCCACCGTAGCACACAAACCGCACCCCGTGCACTTTTCAGGATCCACATACCGCGCTTTCCGTTTAACTTTCACAGTAAAATGGCCGGCTTCACCTTCAACACTGTCAAGGTCGGCATAGGTAACAAGTTCTATATTGATATGCTTTCCGACCTGCACCAGCTTGGGTGAAAGAATACACATAGCACAGTCGTTGGTCGGGAAGGTTTTATCCAACTGGGGCATGGTACCGCCAATAGACGGACTTCTATCGACCAGGTAGACTTTATAGCCGCTTTCAGCACAATCAATCGAAGCCTGCATACCGGCAATACCGGCGCCGACAACCATCACTGCACCGATGTTCTTTTTCTTTGTGTTTGTTTGTTTACTCATACGATAATTAATGCCCGGTTATAACTTTTAATCAAACACTTCCCTGTTACAATTCTTTTATAGCTTTCTCAACGTTCTCTTTTATCTGTTCCTTTGACACCTCTCCCGCACCTGTCAGGAGATTGATGCTGTCCTTTCTGAATTCACCGGCTGCTGCGGTTATAGTCTCAATTTTTTCAAGAATATCCGCTGAAGCATGTCCTTCTTCAATTGCCATGTCTCTCAGAACCGTCATGATATCGGCAAAACTGACCTCCTGCGGACAATTTGCCGTACAGGCATAACACTGGGCACAGAGCCAGATCATCTTCGATGAAAGGACTTCCTTGCGCAGGCCGAGAAGAATCATCCGGATAATCTTACGGGGATTATACCCGCTCTCCACCTGAAATACCGGGCAACCACTCGTACAGGTTCCGCATGAAAAACATTTTTTTATATTCTCCGCACCCGGTTTACCGGCAACTTCATATTTAAACTTCGGATCAGCTTTACTGATATGTATCTTTTCCATGCTTACCACATCCTTTTATTCTTAATTTGTGCCTGTCTATAAATATCATTTCCCCCTTGCGGAGGATTACACCGCGCATGTTTTTAGCGGGCGAAGTGCGCCAAAGGTGTAAATCCATGCCTGTATTTTATAGATTCCGGCCTAAAAACGTACCGGAATGACGTCAACAAGGCACTTTTCGGACAGACACTAATTTTTCAGTTCCGGTCTCGGCAACAATCCAGCCTGCTCGACAATCTCCGGTACCCTTTTCTCCCATTCAATTGCCATTAAATGCACGCCGGCTAGTCCTTCCATCTCCTTCAGTCGCTGTATCTGCTCCACACAGATTTTAATTCCTTCCGCTGCTTTATCTTCAACTTTGGAAAGCCGATTTATATAGTAATCAGGCACGGTCAAGCCTGCCACGTTGTCACGCATATACTTGGCCATACCGACCGATTTCAGGGGTGTTATACCTGCCATAATCCTTATTTTTTCATGGAGGCCTCTATCCCGAACCTGCTTCATCCATTCCTCAAACCTTTCCATATCATAGATACACTGGGTTTGAATAAAATCCATCCCGGCAGCTACTTTTTTTGCAAGACGAATGACTCTGAACTCAAAGGGGTCGCCAAAAGGATTTGCCGCGCCGCCGATATAAATTTTCGGTTCAACAATCGGAGCTTTCTTGGAGTTTTTTATCTCATCACCGCATGCGAATATCTTCTCATCACGCATCTGTTTCAGCATGTAAATCAACTGGATGGAATCCATATCAAAAACATTTTTACTGGTCGGATGATTACCAAATTTCTGGTGATCACCGGTAAGACAGAGGATATTCTTCATGCCCAAGGCGGCAGCGCCAAGCACATCACTCTGAATTGCGATGCGGTTCCTGTCCCGGCAGGTTATTTGAATAATCGGCTCCAATCCCTCCTGCATGGCAAGATACCCTGCTGCGATGGAAGACATACGAACAATCGCAGTCTGGTTATCGGTTATATTAACGGCATCAACATTTCCTTTAAGATAGCCGGCTTTAGTTTTAATAACCTCAACATCCGCACTCTTCGGCGGGCCAAGCTCTGCGGTAATGGCAAATTCACCTTTTTCAAAAATTCTTTCCAACCGGCTGCCCGCTTTTAAATTACTCATAGCACCATATCCTCTCTTACTATTTTCCCAGGACCGCCGTCACGACCGGTACTCCAATCCTTAATCAACTGATTCTCTTCAAGATTATCCAGACATCCGAGAAGTTTCATTCTATCGTAAATAAGCTGCCACGCACAATCGATATTGTCCGGGTCAACTTCACACTTGCCGTCCTGCGAACCGCCGCACGGGCCGTTCAACAGACTCTTTGAACATCGTGCAATCGGGCATATTCCCCCGAATATATCCAAGACACAGTCACCACATCCCCCACATCGTTCCGACCAGATTCCCTGCTGCTCAACAGCGCCGTAAAATTTAGTATTCAGGGCAGGCAACACTCTTGTACCTTCAAATATTTCGCTGCAGAACTGCACACCAACACCGCAGGCCATGGAAAGGACAACGTCCGCCCACTCAATTTTATCCTTTATTTCATCAAAAAACTCCCTGTCACACTGCCTCTCAATAGTAGCTTCCCGGATTTCCATCTGAATCCCGTTTTCCTTGTTTGCCAGCCGCATTGTTGATGCAAGAATCCCGACCTCTTTTTCACCACCTGCCATACACACCGTAACACAGGTGCCGCAGCCCAGTATCAACACCTTTTCATATCCCTTGACCGACTCATACACTTTATCAAAAGGCTTTTGTTCGGCAACAATCATCTCATATCCTTCTGTTAAAAAAGATTGTTTTTCATCTCCTGCACAATTGCCAGAAATTTATACGTATCCAGGGAAGAAATGAAATCCATTCTCACTCTACCTTCATTTACACCTGCATCCTTCAGAGCCTTTTTAACCACATCGATTCGTTTTTGTGCCCGATAATTACCCCGGATAAATTTGCAGTTATCCAGCGGACATCCAAGGACCAGAACGCCGGGAGCGCCATTCTCCAGGTATTTCAGCATAAGACCGACTTCAACCTTGCCGGAACAGGGCAGCTTTACCACCTTTACCGCCCGCATTATCTTATTCTCCGAAATAGACTCTGCAACCAGGTATGCTGAGTTCTCACAACATAAAACAATTAATTCGCTTTTCTTTCTTGCCATTTAACCAACCTGTCCCAGAAGTATATCGTCTGTATAAGCCGGTAATTCTATAGCTTTCGCCGGGCATTCTCCCACACAGATGCCGCACTTCTGACATGCTTCAGGTACTGCTTCAGCAACTTTTTTACTCTGGTTTATAATCATTGCCTTATGAGGACAACTGCGTATGCAGGTAAGACATAATGCACATTTCTCTTCATCCACGACTGCATGAGAAAGTTCAACCACCAGATTTTTCTGTGCCAGCAGCGAATGCACTGAAAGTGCTGTGCTTTTCGCATCGGTGATAATCTGAGGGACATAGTATTGACCGCGGCAGGCGCCCACAACGAAAACACCGGGGCGATTTGTCCGGCCAGGGAAAAAATGAACGTTATTGTCCTGCATCTGGCCGAGAGCATCCCTGTTCACCCCGACTATCTCCGCAAGCATAGAATCCGCCGACACATCTAACCCGTAAGGGCTGATCCCCACTCTTTCACACACTACCTCAATAAAATCATTCAGTATCACATCTCTTGTAGTAACGGCAATCCCGTTTTCTGTCGGGGCAAAGGTAATAGCTCCCTCATATTTAATAATATTCACCGATGCATCTCTCGCTGTATCATACAAAGTTTCCAGTTCAAGCGATGCAACCCTTATTTCCCTGCAGAATATGTATACTTCGGCATTATGGTTTAACTGCAAATCCATGGCCAGATTCAAAACCATCTCGGCGCCGGCCTTTGTCTCTTCAATATTCAAATCAAGGACAAGACCAACAGGAGTACGATGGTCCGCTTCCTGTTCACCCGCGATACTGTTTTTCACCTCGGTGATGGGTACTATATTTTCATTATTGAAAACAGCGGAACCGCTGTTACCGGCAATACCGGTAGCAAGGACAACCGCACCGCATAAAACAGTTTTATCTCTCTTCGGGGTTTTTACTGTAGCGGTAAAGGCACCCACATGGCCGGTGAGATCGACAAGTTCGGATTGGGTTAAAACGTCTACCCTTGAGAGTATCTTTTTAAAATCACTCATTTCATTATTATTTACGCTCTGTCCACCAAGTGTATCGGATCGTTCAATCAATGTCGTTTCATACCCGCAGCTTTTCAATTCCTGTGCAGTATGAATACCTGCTATACCGCCGCCAATTACCAGTACACTCTGCTGCAGTGCAATTTTTTTGGTTTCAAATACCATTTTGCTGCTCATTTCCCCAATTTTCCCATATCCAATGCCACTGCACACGCTGAAGCGATTGAATCACTAATTGTCTGAGGCTCTTTACACGTTCCGGCAACAAACACATTCGGCGCCGCAGAATTAAAAAAGCCGAATTCATTACGCTCCAGGCCGAAAAGTTCAGAAAGAGAATCTGCACCGTCGCACGGTCCCATACCCACGGATAATACAACAACATCATGCTCAGCAGTAGTTTCTGTTCCCGAAGCGCCTTCAATTTTAAGTCTCAGTTTGCCATTGCCATTCTGTTCAATACTGAATGGAATTCCTCTAATAAACTCTATCCCTCCATCAATCAGATCTTTTCGTAACAGAGAAAACGTCTTATCAAAATTCTGAATATCTATATAGTACACGGTTACCTTCGCTTCCGTATTACGATATTTTAATATTCCGGCAATACGCAATGCATAGGCACAGCACACACTTGAGCAGTAATTTCTCCCGATGAGTGGATCCCGTGAGCCTACGCATTGAATGAAGGCTACGTCTTCCGAAGGTTTTTTCAGGTAGGCCTGTCCGGACAGGATATCTTCAGCCTCCGCACCGGACAGCACATTATCGAAACGGCTGTATCCGAAGCGTGGTTTTAATGCAGCATTATATGGTTCATGCCCGGTTGCAACAAGAACGCCATCGGCTGAAATTTTTACCTGGTTGGTTGCGTTTTCACCGGTAATTGCCGATTCAGTGCAGGCGGTAACACACTTGTTACACTCTTTTCCGTTATGCAGGAGGCAGCGGGTATAATCGATACTATACTGACTCAGTTCACCGCGGGTATACCTGGTGATGCATTTCGCGGGACATACTTCCAGGCAGGCGTTGCAGGCCGTACATTTGGCATGGTTAATAACCGGATTTGCATGAGTAACGGTAAGGGCCGTTTTCTTTCCCTTATTGTCAAAAAACTCGACTGTTGCGCCGGCAAGAAAAGTAATTTTTTTATGATGTAAAGCTTCGTATATCCTGGTGTGAGCGATACAGGCACCGCATTTGCTGCATTCATCCGTGGCTTTGCAACAGTAGGAGAGGACCTTGCCGCCGATCTGTGACAGAGCTTCAATGATGGTAACGGCATGCCCCTGCTGCGCCAGTTCAAACCCGGCAGTACAACCTGTTATTCCGGAACCAACAATTACGAATTTGCTCATATCAATAATTCGTTAAATTGTAAACAATTTCTGTTAGTTCAACTGAATTAAACCTACCATGCCTGTAAGATTATAAATAGTAAATGCCACTGATACGAACAAGTAAGTATTTCTACAATTTTCGCATTTTTAAGCATTAAATTTATAATATCAATGAACTTTCTTCATAGTTTGCTTTATAAATCGTAAAAATGTCGTGAATAATTTAACAGGTGTAGCTTTTTTTATACACCCACTGATTGCTTCTTTTTAGTCAGGCATTTTGCCCTTATATAGAGGGGTTAATCGATTAAATTGGTAATCATGCTCATCCTGCTGCTATGACCCAACCATTTTGAAAATGCTTTTACATTTTTCTCAATAGAAGGCATTAATACTTTAGGGGCGTTGAATCGAACACTACCAGCTATTCGAATATTTTACTACCATCCATCGAATTATAATGATATGTACTTAATTCCACTTCTCAACAACGACATCAATATCTTTCACCATTGCCTTTTTTGGTAAAACTCCAGTAATAGTTACCTTATCCGATGGCAATAAACTAATACAATTATCACTCCAGTATACCGGTACTATTGATTCACCATTTTCTTTAATAATAACTGCTGATTTCAGGAAAAAGGCGATTGCTTTAGAGACATTGGCTATGGATACTTCAATCAAATATTCATCAGCCGCTTCCCGAATATCGAATGAAGTTGCAACCTCCGCTTTCGGCATGGATCGCAGCGCACTCAAATCCGCATGCTGCTTCACCGGCCAGTAAAATAGCTGCTTTGCGGTTTTGGTAAATATATCCTCCGATGTTGGCAGCCAGTAACAATTCCTGCTCACAACAGTTCCCTTGTCCTTCAACGAGCAAAAAAGAAAATACACCGGCGACAGTCCATCAATTGAAGGTATCGTAAAGAGAGCGCGACGCTCAGAGCTCCCCAGTGAAATCATTTCATCCCGTTCAAACTTCTTTTCCAAATCCATGGTATAGACTTCAACATGCGCCTCAAGCTCAGCGCTCTTTTTATACTGCGAATTTACTACCCAAAGTGAAGCGTCGTCATAGGAATATTGAATATGAAGCTGCTCACATGCCTTTTTTACACCATAAAATGCACCGGTTGGCTGAAGATAGTAATCATAAAGCTGCCATATCATTGATGGCCAGGCGCTGTTATGCATCCAGGCGATAACCCCGGTTCCCTTTGGAAAATTCCGGCTATATGCTTCATACATCGCCCGCCAGCACTCATAGCTGAGTACCTGTGCTGTTCTGCAGAAATCCTCGGTATCTGCCGGCTCGCCGTACCGTTTTCGTACCGCCTCGTTTACATTTTCCGTATCGGTAAAGCAGGCAAGACCGGCATGGTGATTCCAGGACGCGCTTCCCGGGAAAAATTGATCTGGCGGATGCATTTTTTTCAGGCTTTCATACACCGGAATACACACATCAGGGCCGGTTTCGGTATTAAAGCTTTCGGCGCGTCCCGGCATGGTTGCCGTGTACCAGAAAATAGGCGGTACATAGGAATATGGCCCGGACATTTTAACACCGGTCTCCCCGTGTAACATAGAAGGTCTATGTGAGGCGTTTG
>JAUVGS010000464.1 GCA_030593665.1 Chitinivibrionales bacterium
CCTCGTCATCAATAACAGCTTTTGTTTCCTTGGGATTATGATAATAACCTCTGAAGACTCCCGGGCCTTTCACCAGAATCTCACCATCATCATGCATGCGAACCTTAACATCAGGGAAAGGAAGCCCCACGGTACCATGTCGATTTTTTCCCGGAAAATTGGCGAAAACAACAGGAGAGCATTCGGTTAATCCATAACCTTGATACAATGGCAATCCGATATTGAGGAAAAAACGTTCGAGGTCGGGATTCAATTTAGCACTGCCGCATATAGCCAGCCGTAATTTTCCGCCGAGAGCATTCCTCAATTTTTTATACACCAGACGATTAAAAATCCCGGAGAGAATACTTTTTTTACCCGGCATAATTGTATCTGCATGATGAAATGCAAGTGTGGCGAGGGCTTTTTTTAATCCTTTAACTACATTCAGATTATTATGCATTTTTGCATACACTTTTTCCAGAAGCCGGGGTACAAGCGTAATAACCGTTGGATGCAGTTCTCTGAGCAATTCTCCGACCTTTTTTACGTCATCCGCAAAGTAGATACTTGTGCCGGTGCTCAGGTAATAATAGGTAACCATTCGTTCAATAACATGCGCGAGAGGCAAACACGAGAGGATACGATCCTTTGACGGATCAAGTGGAAACCGTTCAGTGCCGCCATATACCTGGGAAACGATATTTTTATGCGTCAACGGTACACCTTTGGGTACGCCGGTACTGCCGCTTGTATAAATAATGGTCGCCAGATCATCTTCCTGAACATCCGAGCAGAGCATGTGGTATAATTCCGGAGAGCTTGAAGAGACTTCATCTCCCCGATAAAGCATCTCCAGATAATTGATCACATTATCACCCTGGGTTTCCACATCTAATGCGATGACCTTTTTAAATCCATTCAATTTATTCTGTATTGCCTTGTCAAGAATGTACTGATTCTTTATAAAAAGAAATTTCATTGATGAATCCGAAACCTCAAAATTGAAATTATCAATTGAGATATTGGGAAACATGGGAACCGATACCGCACCATTTACCATAATCGCGAGATCAATTATCATCCACTGCGGTGACGGTGGTACTATAATACCGCATTTGTCGCCCGGTTCAAGGCCGATAGCTTTCAGGCCAAGGCTTAAACGGCGGATAGTGCCGACAAACTCCTCTGTAGAGATATGCTCCCATTTGCCGAGATGTTTATAATTGAGCGCATGCGAGTTTCGAAAGGTATTGAGAACATGCTGCACAAGGCCGGGAAGGGTTTTAAAACTCTTTTCAAACTTTTTCATACCTACCCCTCTATTTTTCTATTGAAGGGAAATTTTCTATAACAACAGGCCCTTTTTTATATCGAGCGTTATGCCAGGGACGATCGGTAATTGGTATGCTTGGTATATTACTTTCAAGAAGTCTTATAATTTCAGGTACCGCTTTTTTGCCGGCTCTATATCCCCGCTCAAGGACAATTTCAAGTTTTCTGAAATCTGTCCAGTTTATATCCTTTAATCTGGGTTGTATAACATAATCCGAACAATATTTAACCTCACTCGCTACATGATTGCACAATATATCATACTGACGAAGAAGCAGATCAAGTGCACTTGTCGGTCTGTAATTTGATGGGATACTAATTCCCACATCGCACGCGAGAATAAAATCAACCGGTTCAAAAGTAAATGCATGTATAGGTACCGGAAATATTGCCGAAGCGTCTATCAGAATTCTGTCCTTATAGTGCACACCGGGAAAACATCCGGCTATACTCAAACAGGTACGAATTGATTCCCGTGCACTACCTTTACACATCAGCACCCCCTGTCCCGATACAATATCAACAGCACAGATAAAAACTTTTTTGGGAAGATCCTCCAGATTGCAGGGATAGATAAAATCCTTGGCGATTTCCTGAAGAATAGTACCCTTATTGGTATAAATTTTCATTGCTAATGACATGAATTTCAGACCGTTATGCAGAGTATTGCCGACACTTTGTATAAACCCTTTCTTTTCATATCCAGCGGTCTCAGTAAAACTTATTGCCGCGAAACGGCGTGCATACTGATTGACAAAATGTTTTAACGAAATTTCCGAATGATTAATGGTTCTATCCTGCAGATACGCAACAGCTATGACAGCTCCCATCGAGGTTCCGGCATACACATCAACCTCGATACCTGCGTCTTTCAACGCGCTCAAAATACCAAGGTGTGCAAATCCGCGCGCACCACCGCCGCCAAGTGCCAGTCCTATAGTTTTTCCATTATACATAGTTTCTTGCCTGTTTTGTTGACGTCCCCATTAAGTTAATCGGTTAAATAACAAAAGGGCTAAAGATGTTTTCTTTATCCTGGTGCAAATTATTAAGATTTGAAAGAAAGTGTGGCGGTGCGAAAATCCCGTTGTAATCAATCTGATTGTGAGCGAAAAATCATTTAGCGAAAAAGGAGCATTTAGAGAATGCTATAATGATATGGTGTCTTAGATGAGATGGACATTTGCTATCATTCAACTTAGAGTAACTCTCAACAATCAAGGCTACCGCTAAGTAACTGCAGGTTATTACAGGATAATACACTTTTT
>JAUVGS010000086.1 GCA_030593665.1 Chitinivibrionales bacterium
GCAGTAGGAAAAGCTTCTTCGGAAGAGATCGATCGGATAAATATTTTACAGGCATCATTGCTCGCTATGAAGAGGGCACTTGAAACTCTTGATAGCGCTTGGACACTGGTACTTGTTGATGGCAACACCCCAATGCGATCACTCACTTTAGCACAGCAGAAGCCTATTGTCCGTGGTGATGGTATCAGCGCATCGATCGCAGCCGCTTCGATTATTGCGAAAGTGACCCGTGACAGGCTTATGCAGGAGTATCACTTCAGCTATCCGGTATATGGCTTTGACACAAACAAAGGGTATCCAACGGAAAAACACCGTAAATATGTTCTTGAAAACGGCATTTCACCAATTCACAGGAAATCCTTCTGTCAAAAAATTCTTACACAAACTGAGTTACATTTGGTGTAGCCGTTCACGGCTTGAAATTTATTGGTCAGGCTTTAAAGTACCAATAGCTACTTCGTGGTGGAAATTAGGGAAAAACGTGAATCTTTCCAAAATCGGAAAAATACTGCTCGGTCTTATTATTGCCGCACTTGGATTATATATCTTTCTAAAAGATGTCAATATAAACAACCTGAAAGTAGAACTTCGTTCTATAAAAATTTCTGCTCTCATTTTCAGTTGTATCCTGGCAATTCTCACGCTCTATCTGCGGTCCATCCGCTGGCGCCTCATTCTTCCGGACACACCAGGTACGACTAAAAAACATCTTTTCAATAACGTGGTCATTGGTTTTATGATAAATAATATTTTACCGGCTCGTATCGGTGAAGTCGCACGGGCGTTTATTCTCTGGCGCAAAAACAAATTTCCAGCGGTTATCTGTATCGGGACTCTTATCCTGGAACGTATTATTGATCTGCTTGTTTTTATGATTTTTTTCATTGTACCGGTATTCATTCTCCCGCAATGCTCCTCTTTACGTATTTTTGCCCTTATCTTGAGTGCTGTTATTCTGATTTGTATTGCCGGTATGATCTTTTTTGTCCGATATAATGCAGTGACCGTTAAACTGGGTAAATGGATAATATCAAAAGCGCCGGCGAAATTCAGAATAAAACTGACACAAATTGGTAGGGAGCTTGTTTCAAATCTCGGCTGGCTGCACTCACCAAAACGAATCATCATGGTACTACTCTTTTCATTTCTGACAACACTATGTTATCCCGTAACTATTATCCTTCTTGCCGGAAAAACCGATATCTCTTTTGGCCTTATCGAAGGAATGTTTGCACAGGCATTTGCTGCATTCGGCGCAGCTATCCCCCTTGCTCCCGGCTATGTTGGAACGTTACATGCAATCATGCTTCAGGGATTGTCGATTCTTGGTATGAACATTGATCACGCGCGTGCTCTGGTAATTGTTTATCATATAATCAACTATATCCCGATTACTGTCCTGGGATTGATTCTTTTTTTCAAAATGAATCTCTCTTTTAAAGAAATCGCTGATGCAAAGGATATTATAGAGCAGGAGAAATGATACTTTAACTATTTTATTTGTTCGCTTCTTTTTATCGTTCATCCCAATTATCTTGAGGGGAAAACATGTCCGAACAACGTGATGATGTTTCATTGGTCAGTGAAGTTAAAACTGCTGCGGCTATTATTAAAAAGGAACTGCATAAACGTATCGTTGGACAGGATGCCGTTATAGATGATATGCTTGCCTGTTTTCTTTCAGGCGGACACTGCCTGCTTATCGGTGTTCCCGGTCTCGCCAAGACAATGCTCGTTTCAAGTCTGGCTCAATGTCTTGATCTTGCATTCAACAGAATACAGTTTACCCCAGATTTAATGCCTGCTGATATTACCGGATCAGAAATTTTATACGAAGATAGGGCGACCGGCAACAGGGAGTTTCGTTTCGTCAAGGGGCCGATTTTTAGCAACATTGTATTAGCGGACGAGATAAACCGTACACCGCCAAAGACACAATCTGCCCTGCTCCAGGCCATGCAGGAGCATGAAGTAACCAGTTCGGGACACACTTATCCGCTTCCCGCACCGTTCTGGATTCTGGCAACACAGAACCCGATTGAACAGGAAGGCACCTATCCGCTTCCTGAGGCACAGCAGGACCGATTCATGTTCTCCATAGAAATTGACTATCCGGATGCCCAATCTGAAATACAAATCGTTAAAAGAACCACAATCCCGCAACGGGAAAAACTTTCGGTGGTTCTTGCATCGGACCGGCTTGGCATGTTCAGGGATCTTGTCTGGCGGGTACCGGTTGCTGATTCCGTCGTTTCCTATGCAGTCACCCTTTCACGTGCTACACGCCCCAATGATGATGCCTGCTCCGAAGCTGTCAAGAAGTTACTGACCTGGGGTGCAGGACCGCGGGCGTCACAGTTTCTTATTCTTGCGGCAAAAGCACATGCTGTCCTTGAAGGCCGGCCAACCCCTGATAAAAATGATGTCAAGCGGGCTGCCTATCCAGTGCTGCGCCATCGCTTAGTGCGATCTTTCCATGCGGAAGCTGAAGGTATTTCTTCGAATGGTATTATTGGGATGATACTTGAATCTGTAAACACTCTTTAATTTTGGGTTTTGGATTTCAACCACGGTTACGCTAATCCTTATCTTCCGTTTCAAACACCATCTGCCCCTTCTTGGTATCATAGAAACATTTAGCGCATCTGTGTTTGAGGTCACTGCAGGAGATTTCCAGAGTATCGACACCACCGGTAGTACACTGTTTTACCCTGAGGAGCAGTTTATCTTTGCCGATAAACGTTCTATAAAACACACCATGCGCACGCGTTGAGTCTGCCGGATCGACCCAACGGAACATAATGAGCAGTATACCTTTATCATTATTTTTAACTCGCGCAAGGGTTGCGTAGGATATTGATTTCTCAAGAAAATCACCTATCGCCAGCATTTTCCAGGAATATGCGGTAATCGAATCCTGAGGTCCGGTAAAACCTGCCGTCTTATAATTAAGCAATTCAAATTCACCATACTCATCAAGGAGAAACTTATGGTCATGATACCAGAGACTGGTCAGTCCTCCGTGGGAAAGCGGCGGTAAAGGAACCTGCATTGCCGTTGATTTTTTCTGGGATTTTTCCTGAGTAGTACCCGGCAGGCATATAATAAGTATGGTCAGCATAACAGAAACAAAACGCATAACTCCTCCTTCAGGCAGTTTTCTTCTGCTTTTTGAGTGTATAGACCGGTTCAATTTTTTTACGGATAACATCCTTTGTAACAAGCACCTCTTTTATTTCCTTACGGGAGGGTATTTCAAACATTATCTGCATCAGAGCACTTTCCAGGACATTGCGCAAACCGCGTGCTCCCGTCTTTTTTTCTATGGCTACGGCGACCGTCTCATGTAACGCTTCCTGAGCAAAAATCAGACGAACATCTTCCATGGCAAGCAGTTTCTGATACTGCTTTACTAATGAGTTCTTCGGCTCAACAAGTATACGCAGCAACGATTCTTCATCAAGGTCATCAAGCCCGAAGATCGCAGGTACCCGTCCGACAAGCTCCGGTATCAAGCCAAATTTAATAATATCATCAGGCTCAACTTTACTGAGTTTTTCACCTATGCGCTCTTTCCCTCGTTTATTGATCGGTGCAGTAAATCCCATACGGCTTTCACCGATACGTTTTTCAATGATATCTTCCAGCCCGACAAAGGCGCCTCCACAGATAAAAAGAATATCTCGCGTATTTATCTGAATAAGATTCTGCTCCGGATGCTTCCTGCCACCTTTGGGCGGGATACTCGCAACGGTTCCCTCAAGGATCTTCAGCATTGCCTGCTGAACTCCTTCACCGGACACATCGCGGGTTATCGAGGGATTGGCGGATTTACGGGAAATCTTATCGAATTCATCAATATAAATAATACCTTTTTCAGCCTTTGCCACTTCGTAATCTGCCGCCTGCAACAGGCGTACCAGCATATTCTCCACATCCTCGCCGACATACCCCGCTTCAGTAAAAATAGTGGCATCAACAATACTGAAGGGTACTTTAAGCATTTTAGCCAGGGTCTGAGCAATAAGGGTTTTTCCCGTACCGGTCGGGCCGATAAGGAGAATATTTGATTTTTCTATTTCAACGTCATCACTCTTTACCGATCGTGAAAGAAGCCGTTTGTAATGGTTGTAGGCAGCAACACTGACACCAATTTTAACCTCTTCCTGGCTTATTATGTAAGTATCGAGAAATTCTTTCATTTCACGGGGAGTCGGCAGATCTTCAATTCTGAGATCTCCCGGCATCCGGACTTTCTCATCCTTGAGAATAGTATTACACATGTCAACACACTCATTGCAGATATAGACCGATGGGCCGGTTATCAGCTTGTCAACCGCGCTGGCGCCCTTACCGCAAAACGAACATCGAATGGTGCTATACTTTTTTCTCTCAGCCATGGGTGTTAATTCCGTTTCTTGAGAATTTCATCGATAATGCCATAATTCAGTGCCTCCTGTGCATCCATAAAGAAATTACGGTCAGTATCTTTTCGAATAAGCTCAGGGTTCTGATCTGTATGTTTGACAAGAATTTCGGTAAGGGTATTCTTGATACGTATTATCTCTTTCGCATGAATGGCAACATCAGTCGCCTGTCCGGTAACACCACCGATTGGCTGATGCAGCATGACACGTGAATGAGGCAGGGCGTAACGTTTACCCTTGGTCCCGGCTGCAAGGAGTACCGCCGCCATACTTGAGGCCTGCCCAATACAAATTGTGCTGATATCAGGCTTGATAAATTGAATGGTGTCATAAATGGCCAGACCGGATGACACATATCCGCCGGGTGAATTGATATAAATGGTTATATCCTTATCAGAGTCCTCATATTCTAAAAAAATCAACTGAGCCATGACAAGATCAGCAATTACTTCATTGATATCCGTACCAAGAAAAATTATTCGTTCTTTTAGCAATCGAGAATAAATATCATATTGGCGTTCACCTCTACCAGTACTTTCAATTACATAAGGCATTGTACCTGACATGTGCAAAAATCCTTTCTTAAATTCAAAATCTTTAACAGTATTTTATCAAACCTTACCACTCTATGAAAAATATGTTTTAGTAGTATATAATAGATAATACTCCTTTTAATATTAATTATAAATCAATGTATCATGCATTTACACATCTTTATACATCGGATTAATTCTTTTTCATTCGTAAATATTGTTTCCATTTTCCAATTTCTAATTTCCATTTTCAAGCCGTGACCGGCTGCCATTTTAAACAAACAAATAGTAATTACTCCTGGCAAGACAGTCTATTTACCATCCTCCCACTGCACTTCACCAATCAATGCATCAAGCGTTTTCTGCTCCCGTGTTTCCTCACGAATCCTGGTGGTGGTACCGTTTTTCCTCATAGCGGCTTTCACCTCTTCAAACGGTTTATTATACTGGGCAGCAATCAGCTTGATTTTTTTATCAACCTCTTCCTGCGTTGCTTTAATTTTTTCCCTGGCAGCGATATAGTCAATAATACGATAGCGCTTTATTGCCCGAACACCAACGTCCCTAAATCGGTTATCGACCTCTTCACGGTCAGGCCCTTTTCCCTGAGGATAGTGACGCGCCTGCTCTTCCATCACTTTATCCAGGTAGAACTCAACCCGTGAAGGAGGCACCTCAAATTTGTTATGCTCAATAAGCGCATCAATAGCTTTATCGTGAGCTTCCGTGCGGGCACGCTCCTTTTCCTGCGCTTCAAGGTCATCCAAAATAGCCTTTTTCAAAGCATCTATATCGGCGAAATTACCCACCTTTTTACAAAACTCCTCATTGATCTCCGGAATGTTTTTCTCCTGAACCTTGTTCACTTTAACGGTCAAATCAACTGATTTTCCAGCGATATCCTGAATATGATACTCTTTCGGAAATTTAACCGTCAGCTCCTTTTCTTCCCCGGTAGAAAGGCCAAGCAGTCCCTTGTCAAAATCCTTAAGTGTGCCCTTGCCAATTTCAATCGGATAGAGCGGTGATTTAAGGTCTGCCCTGGGCTCACCATCTACCATTGCATTCACATATTCAATCGAAACAAGATCACCCTTTTTTGATGCGCGATCAACATCCTTTACTTCAGCCATCCGTTCCCGGAGGTCGTTAAGTGTATTTTCAACATTACTATCCTTTACCTTCCCGGATACCACTTTAATTTTAAGCTTTTTATACCCTGAAATTTCTATCTTCGGATCAACTTCAACTTCAGCTTTAAATGAAACAGGTTTTCCCTCTTCCGATTTCATATCGGAGATTTTTGCCTCATTAACAGGAAGTATCTCATTCTCGGTACATGCCTGCCGGTATGATTTATTAATCAATTCATCTATAATCTCAGCCCTGATAACCGCACCGAATCTGGTTTTAATGATATTGGAAGGTACTTTTCCCGGACGGAATCCAGGTAACTTCACTTTTCTTTTATACTTGTTCATCTTACTATCAAACTCTTTCTGAACATCTTCATCCGGTATTTCGATATCGATTACCCGCTGCCAGGCTTGCGGTTCTGATACAGTTGTTTTCAATGGTTATTTCCCTTCCTTTAAAATTGCCACAAAGCTTGCCGATTTATGAAAGTTAATTTTTTTTGAAACATGCGAGAAGGGGGATTTGAACCCCCACAGGTTACCCCACTAGATCCTAAGTCTAGCGCGTCTGCCAATTCCGCCATTCTCGCGATATTTACCTGTGTAAAGAGTGTACAAAAATAGTTGATTTTGAGAAAATGTACAACCTATGAAAGGAAAATGTTGCTCCGGGAACGAGATTCCTGGAACACGCGGTTAGAGGCGGAAAGCACCTGTTTCCATGGTTATTGACGCTCCATGGCCGTTTTTATTACCCAAAGCCGCTTGGCCCCAGGTTAGCACTTTACACGGTTCGAATCCACATTATGTATAAATACAGCGGCGTTCTACTAGCGCATGTGCATGCCCTGGATCATTATAATGTTTGAGCTTTTTATATTTTATTTGCGTTGACATGATTTTATAGTATAAACAGAAATAAGTTTTACCTTTTAAAGATACTCTATACCAGGCTTTGAGCGTAGGCATGCTCTGAAGAGACATGCCACCTTTATTGAGCAGGGCACTTGCGGCTTCTGAAGCTGGAATAATGAAAGCGGTCCTATACCACCAGGAGTTAATAAATTCACTGTTTGGAATTGATGCAAGGTTTTCTCCATAAAAGGGATTCTGGTACACTCGGTTTGGAATGTATTGGACAGGCTTTAAAGCAGGTGTACCAATAGCTACGTCGTGGTGGAAATTGGAACCAGCTTGAGTCCATTGTTCGGTTGTTGTAGTCTGCAATCAACATAGAAACAGTATCCTTATGTTCTTTGTCACCATAAATTACTATTGGCGCCATCTAAGCTGGAGAGAAGGGGATGATATTTAACTGTGGTTTTATATCGAAACTTCTCATCGAAATCCTGTGGGTAGAAATCACGAAAGTGATAACAAATCCCATCTGATAAAGGTTAGCCACCACAGAATCGAGTCTTGCGTAGTCGTTCAGTAATGGCGGCACGAAGCGTAGACAGAGAGTGCAAAGGCTGTGTTATTGAGCCTCGATATTTTGTTCCCGTTGGAGTCCTTGTCCTATAGTAGCGCAGGGGCAGTACTGAAATA
>JAUVGS010000220.1 GCA_030593665.1 Chitinivibrionales bacterium
GTGAAATAACGGAGGAAATATGGTGATTACCTTTGTACATAGTTTCTTGAAACGTTACTTGTCCTGAAAAATTATGGACCCCGGAGGAAACGTAATTGATTATCCGCTCTTAAAATACAAAAATGGTTACTATAATAATAACTTATATAGATTATTTCGTATGGGATGGGCCGTTTATTCAAATGAGAGGCAGGAACGTGGATTCCGATTATGACCGCAGAGTCGCAATTAACCGAAGTGGATTGGTTAGCAGTTCGAGGGCAGAAATAATTGATGGGCACATAACATCGGCTAATTGTATACTTTCCACTGCCGCACCTTCCTTCTGTACAACAACGATGCCAACTATTGCATCTTCAAGCATCAGCCGGTCAATCCGGCCATTGCCGATACATACGGTTATATCAGGGCCTAGGCGTTTGACATATTCAAGTTTGCCGATATCCTGGTTTTCTTTTGGCAGTATGGAAAGTTCACACGGTATTTCTGTAACTTCATTCTGAACCCGCCCGAATGTGTCGGCGGTGATTATATGTATACGCAACTTCTCAGATAATTGTATGAGCGCATCCTTTACACCAGGAATTAGTTTGCCGTCAATGGCAAGTGTTCCATTGTAGTCAAGAACAAGATGTTCGAGTTGGAGGTTTTTATAACCGGGTATTTTTATTTCAATCAATTTTTATCCCTTCTTTAAAGATGAAAGGTTTGTTTTAATGTAAACGTTCACAGAACGCTAAAATTTATTGGTAAGGTTTTAAAGTAGGCGTACCAATAGCTACTTCGTGCTGGAAACTTGAAATTTTAGAATTTAAATTTCAACCCTGAATTCTGAACCCGTAAACGGTTACTTATAAACATCCAATTCTTATACCCGTTTCATGTTTTTCCAAATTTCTAATTTCTAATTTCAAGCCGTGAACGGCTACAATTAAACCAGGCTCACTCGCGCAGCACAAACCTTATATTCAGGAATCTTTGCAACCGGATCTACTACGGGATTAGTCAACCTGTTCGCAGGAGCTTCCGCATAGTGGAACGGTATATAGATCGTTCCTTTACCGATATTGTCGGTAATAAATGCCGGCGCTTCTATTGATCCACGACGTGTTTCAATTTGTACTTTCTTTTTATTCCTGATATGAAGTCTCTTTGCGTCATCGGTATTTATCATCACCATGGGGCCTGCAAGTTCGTTGAGTCCTGCTGTTTTTCTGCTCATCGTGCCCGTATGAAACTGCTCAAGCACCCGGCCGGTTGTTAAAGTAAACGGGTATTTTCTATCCGGGGTTTCCGCAGGTTCTTTAAACGCGATAGCTTTCATCAGGCCAAGGCCGCGAGTAAACTTTTCCTTATGGAGTATCGGTGTGCCGGGGTGATCCGCTGTTGGACAGGGCCATTGAAGGCCGTCTGTTTTTTTCAATCGTTCCCAGGTAATACCGCCGTATGAAGGCGCCAGGGATGAAATTTCTTTTGAGATATCTTCCGCATTTTTATAGTTCCAGTCAGAACCCATGACATTGGCGATTCCCTGAATAATTGCCCAGTCTTCTTTTGCTTTACCAGGGGCATTAACTGCTTTTTTAAGTCTCTGGACACGTCGTTCCGTGTTCGTTATTGTGCCGTCTTTTTCAGCGAAGCATGCGGAAGGAAGTACCACATCTGCAAAACGTGCAGTTTCGGTAAGAAAGATATCCTGCACGATAATGAAATCAAGTCTTTTAAATGCCGCTTCAACATGGTGCTGATCCGGATCGCTGAGGATAGGGTTTTCACCCATGACATAGAGTGACTTAACGGTGCCGTTATATGCACCATCAATTATCTCTGTAACGGTTAAACCGACATCACCGGAGAGAGGAGTGTGCCAACCTTGCCCGAATTTCTTACGAGCAGTTTCAGCAGCTACTTTCTGATATGCCGGATACACATTGGGGAGACAGCCCATATCGCAGGCGCCCTGCACGTTTGACTGGCCACGCAGAGGATTAACGCCGCCACCGGTCTTTCCAAGGTTTCCACAGAGCATCTGGAGATTCGCTATTGACCAGACATTATCAGTACCGGTCGTATGTTGGGTGATACCCATCGCATAGAATATCGAAGCAGTACCAGCTTTACCGAAAAGCTCTGCAATTTTCCCCAGAGTTTTTACCGGTATACCTGACGTCTTTGTAACATAAGCCGGTGTATATTTTATTACCTCAGCTTTCAGAGCACCAAAACCTTCACATCGTTTCTTGATATATTCTTTATCTTCCCATCCGTTTTTAATAATGAGGTGCATAAGGCCGTTAATAACTGCTACGTCTGAACCGCAGCGCTGCCGCGTATAGATCGTTGCATAATCTGCCAGTCTGATTTTTTTGGGGTCAATAACGATAAGTTTGGTTTTACCGAACCGGACAGCCTGTTTGATGCGTGCGGCAATGACCGGATGGGCAGCGGTGGTATCGGAGCCGATAACAAGAATGACATCGGCTTCCTTGATGCCTGCGATATCGTTGGTCATTGCCCCGCTTCCGAGAGAGGCGGCCAGACCGGCCACCGTTGAGGAGTGTCAGAGACGGGCACAGTGGTCTACATTGTTTGTGCCGATTTCCTTTCGCATGAATTTTTGAAACGCATAATTTTCTTCATTGGTACATTTTGCAGAGGCCAGGCCGGCAATGCTGTCGCTTCCGTGAGTTTTTTTAATCGCAGTAAATTTTTCAGCGATTAATGAAAACGCCTTATTCCAGGATGCCGGTTGAAATACGCCGTTTTTATCCTTGATCAAAGGTGATGTCAGCCGTTCACTACTGTTGACAAAGTCATAACCGAACCTGCCTTTTACACAGAGCATGCCGTCATTGGCCGCCGCCCCTTCAACGCCACTCACCCTGACTATTATGTTCTTTGTTTTGTCAACATGTAATACAATTTTACAACCCACACCGCAATACGGACAGATAGTTTCAACCGTTTCAATTTGCTTCCGGTGTGGTTTATTGTGATGCTGTTTTTCAATTAATGCACCGGTCGGACAGATCTGGATGCATTCACCGCATGCCACGCAGCTTGATGCATCCCAGGGAACATCGGCATCAGCGACAACCTTTGAGTCAATTCCACGGTATGCCATATCCAGAACCTCGTTAACCACATTGATATTACATGCCCTGATGCATCTGAAACAACGGACACATTTGCTTTCGTCATAAAGTATCATCGGATGTGAATCATCGAAATAATGGTCACGTTCCAGTTTTGGGAACGGAGACTTTTTTAATCCGCAATACTGTGCTACCCGGGCTAATTCATTCTCATCAGGATTGGAAAGATCATGGTTGCCGTCCGCAAGAAGCAAACCCACAACAACTTTTCGTGCAGCGTTAACCGTTTCATTCTTGGTATGTATAACCATCCCGTCTTTAACGTCGAGCATACAGGCAAGTTGTAGGCCCCGCATACCTTCAACTTCTATCACACACACACGGCAGTTACCGGATTTTCCGACGCGCGGATGGTAGCAGAGTGACGGGATATAGATACCTGTCCTGGTCGCGGTTTCCAGAACAGTCGTCCCGTCGGGAACTTTGAGTTTCTTGTTGTCTATTGTAATTGATATCGATGTTTTTTTGTTCATGTTACTTATTCTTTTACTATCGAATCAAATGTACACACGTCATAGCAGACGCCACATTTAATGCATTTTCCAGGGATAATTTCCGCAATTTTCTTTTTCTCCCATACTATTGCCTGTGATGCACACTCTTTGAAACACACACCGCATTTTTTGCATTTTTCCTTATCAACGCTATAGGTACATAATTTTTTACAAACGCCCGCAGGACATTTTTTATCCTTTATATGCCTGATATATTCATTTTTAAAGTAGGTAAGCGTAGTCAGTACAGGATTGGGTGCTGTCTGTCCCAGTCCGCAGAGAGCGGTCGTTTTTATTGCGTTACCTAATTCCTGTAGCAGAGTGAGATCTTTCCGGCTGCCGTTTCCCGTGGTAATTTTTTCAAGAATTCCCAGCATTTCAGCAGTGCCGATTCTGCAGGGTGTGCATTTTCCGCATGATTCTGTTTTTGTAAACGCAATAAAGTATCTGGCCAAATCAACCATGCAGGTATTCTCATCCATGACTATAAGCCCGCCTGAACCCATGATTGAGCCGGCCTGAGCGAGTGATTCATAATCAACGGTCAGGTTTACCTTTGAACGGGGAAGGCATCCGCCTGATGGCCCGCCGGTTTGAACCGCTTTGAGCTTTTTACCGTCAGGTATACCGCCGCCGATATCATAAATAATTTTTTCCAAGCTGGTACCAAGAGGAACTTCAATAAGACCGGTTCGGTTTATTTTGCCGGCAAGGGCAAACGTTTTTGTCCCTTTACTTTTCTCCGTGCCGAATTGGGCATACCAGTCGCTTCCTTTTTCAAGAATCGCAGAAACGCCGGCTAAAGTTTCTACATTATTAATAGTGGTAGGTTTATCAAATAATCCGCGAGTGGCGGGAAAGGGCGGTCTCGGTGACGGCATTCCCCGTTTACCCTCAATGGATGCGATGAGTGCAGTCTCTTCACCACAGACGAAGGCGCC
>JAUVGS010000291.1 GCA_030593665.1 Chitinivibrionales bacterium
ACATAATCGGTATCATATATCTCGGTACCCGGAAAAATACACAAACATACTCTGAATGCGACCTGAATATCCTTAACACCTTTGCAGTTATGGCCGGGACATTGATTAATCACGTTGAATTTATTTCCCAGCAACGAAACACCATCAGGAAATTGACTGAATACAGTACGTATTATGAAGGTATTATTGCGGAATCGAAAGGCATGCATGATATCCTGGAAAGTATTGACTCCATGGCTGACTCTGACATCGGGATACTGGTGGAGGGTGAAACCGGTACCGGGAAGGACCTGATCGCTAAATTTATTCATAAGAAAAGCAGCAGGTCACAAAAGCCCATGGTGGTGGTTAATTGCAGCTCAATACAGAAGGACCTGCAGGAATCAGAACTGTTCGGCCACATTAAAGGCAGTTTTACCGGTGCGGTAAATGATCATCGCGGACTTTTTGCTACGGCAAATGGCAGTACACTTTTTCTCGATGAAATTGGTGATATGAATATCACTCTTCAGGCGAAATTTCTCAGGGCCCTTGAGACCGGCAAAATACGTCCGGTCGGCTCATCGCATGAAAATGATGTTGATGTCCGGATTATATGTGCCACGAATAAAAACCTTGAAGAAATGGTTGAAGAGGGAGTGTTTAGAAAAGATTTGTATTACCGTATTAATCAGTTCCGTTACAGGCTGCCGCCTTTACGTGATCGGGGTGAAGATTGTATTCATCTCGCCTATTATTTTCTGGAAAAATATAAAGCGGAGTATCCAAACAGGAAAGTCATTGATTTTCATCCGGATGCTATTAAATTTATAAAATCATATAGTTGGCCGGGAAATGTTCGGGAACTTGCAAGCGCTGTCCATAAAACAGTACTCTCATGTTCCAGTCCCCTTGGTTCCCTTGATATTGCCACTACCTCACATGAAGCCCAATGTATTATAACATTTGAAGATGCTACAAAAGAATTTCAGACACAGTTGATTAAAAAGACACTGAAAAGTACCGGGGGTAATAAAGAACAGGCTGCACGTATTTTAGGACTGGGAAGAAGTACTTTTTTCCGTTACATTTCCTCAATGGGGATACAGTAATAATAAAACCTTGACAGGCTCTTATGAAAGCACATCACCTCGTAATCACTCTTGTTGCTGCAGGTATATTGATATTTGCCTGTTCATGCCATAATCTCGATGTGCCACTGGAAAATGATGTCCCGCAAATCGTGAACAGCACCGGGATTGATTGTATACTTTATTACCCTGATACGATTGTATGTACCCTGCAGATCAAAGACCTTAATGACACGCAATTCAATATAAAGTCAATTGTTAATGATACGTCTCAACTCATTCTAAATGTTGGAGATACGACTGACTGGCCGGGGAATTACTTCCAGTATAATAATAATTTTGATACCAAAGAAATTATTCTTACGCTGCCTGGTCATGACATGGGGATACTAACAGGAAAATTATGTATTTGTGACGAACACGATGCTTCAGTCATATTGCCATATACTATTCAAAGATCACTACTCGATACCTTTACCCTTCTGTCTCCCAATAATGAGATCTGGTCATTATATAGCCCGGGAGATGCTGATCAAATAATACCGGAATATTATATCTCAAATCTGATGTTACAATTTTTTTTCGATTCAGATGCGAATGATCGAACCGTTGGTATCAGGAGCAAATTTTGTCTGAATGGTGATTTTTGTCTTTCAATCCTTTTCGGACTGAAAGAAAATATTGATGAGCTTACCGGTATCGAAGTATCATTCTTTGTATCTACAAGCCCTGACACCGGAGAATACAGCGGTATCAAAGCCGGATTTGATATTTACTGTGAAAAAAAATTACTGCATATTAAAACCGGCATGGGTCTGAATCTTAAATCACAGGTTATCACATTTTTTACCGGGAATATGAAGATTGAAAGAAAAGGCACGGAAATGTCACTCTATTGCTGGGATGAAAATGTACAATCAAATCCAAATCCTCTGAAGACAGTCTCGTTTCCATTATCTGACACACTGTATGTACACCTGAGGATGAAAGCTGAACCATCAGCAGGCAAACAATTTTGCCGATGGGATAATTTTATTATTCAGCAGGGGCAATTATCGTTCAAAAAATATGAGTAATTGTGGTAATCGAGATAATTTGTAACACCTTGTCAACGAACCGTCCCAATTCCGGGACAAAAATCCCACTTTTGGGACGGTAAAATTTAAAATATCCCTCATTTTAAGCAAATTTCACAATTTTTTAATTGGCATAATAACTGCTTTGTTTTTTATATAACTATGATACAGAAATTTTTGTATACTGTATACATATATAAGTTGACTTTTATCAAGGAGGGTGTTTTGAGTGATACGCTTTTTAAACAATTCAAAATCGGTATACTCTGTCTTGGATTTGTTGCAAGTGTCATTTTTGCCCGGATAGATACGGGAATAGTTGCTCACTGGACATTTGATGATGAAACCGGTGACAGCGCATATGATTTGAGTGGTAATGGGAACCATTTTAAACTGCTGAACGGTGTACAACGAGTTCCCAGTAAAAATGGAATGGCGCTAAAATTCGATGGAATCGATGATAAAGGGCTCTGCGTTGATAAACCGATTCAGACAGGTATGACTGCTTTGACTATTGAGAGTGTTATATGGGTCGAGCATCATTCGGCAAGCCAGTGGGGACCTGTTATTGTTAAATGGGGACCGGGCAGTACCTCGGATGATGCATGGGGTCTGGATGTCGATAGATACAGCCCGTATGGCTGCCATGGGGTCGTTGTGGGAACCTCAACACAGCATATAAACGGCACAACACCTATGCCTATTCAAAGGTGGCTCCATTTTGTGTTTACCTGGGATGGAACAAAATCGGCAATCTACCTTAACGGAAAGCGGGTTGATTCGGCGACCGTTTCGGATATCGGCCCCATCCAGGATTCCGATACAGAGATTATGTTAGGCCATAATTCGGACCCTCATTTTTTCAACGGAATAATAGATCAAGTTACCCTGTACAGTTACGCCCTTGATCCGGATACCATTATGGCACACTACGAAGATTTAGTCGGGCCGTCACATGAAATCAATATCGGAATGAAAACACATTATACTCAACCGGGCGATGAACTGTGGGTGCCTGTTTTTATCACCAATTTTGAGGATGACATTTCACTGAATTCGATTGAATTCTCCCTGAATATTGACACGACGGTTGTTACTTTTCTGGAGGTATCTTCAGATAGTGGCATAGCGAGTAACTGGACCCTTGCACATAACTCTTTCGGCGATTCAATAAAGTTCTCCATGGGTGGAGTAGGGCAGACAATCTCCTATGGTGAAGGTGAGCTTCTCAGATGTAAATTTGCCGTGAAGACCGATCTCATAAACGGTACATTTTCTGATCTTATTCCATCTGATGTTCTTATAGACGAAGGGGGTAATGTTTCTCCCACAACAACGCTTGGGAAAATAGTTGTTGACGATATTACCGTGCTGTATGGTGATGTTTCCGGAAACCGTGATGTTACTGCTTATGATGCGGCAGGTATCGTCATGTATACAATGGGCCTGCTCAAGCTGCCTGATCAAAATTATCCGAATTTCACCTTGCAGGTGGCAGATGTCAGTGGCGATGAGGCGATTACCAGTTATGATGCAGCACTTGTCTTTCAATATAGTGTTGGATTGATACAAAAATTTCCAGTGGAAACAAATCAAGCTGTCTGCAAACGTGATGGCTTCCCTGATGCAGCGTATTTATTAGTAAAATCGCCGTTAAGTACTACAAGTATCGTGTATTATGATTTAATTGCCAAAAATATTAAAGGAGCGATTTCTTCTGATATACAAATCCGGTATAATCCCAAAAAAGTCCTGG
>JAUVGS010000176.1 GCA_030593665.1 Chitinivibrionales bacterium
AGATGGATTCCATCTCTGTTTACATACAGCAAGTCTTCATAGGAGTCAACATCTCCTCCACCTTTGAATACCGATGATTTGCTATAAAACATGCAGTATTTATAAAATTCATTCATGTTGTTCCATGGCCAATTTATATCGGCAGCAAAAACTCCAACATGAAGAGTTGCCACCAGCGCAACTGTCCTCAGTACAGTATAAAAGCAACTGGATTTCACAAATTTTCCCGATCCTGTTTCACAAACATTTCATAAGGTACTTACTTGCAGTTTATCTGCGTTAGGGTGTCCACAACTAAAAATATACAACAAAACACAAAAAAAATAACAATATTATTTATAAATGCATTTTCGTTTTAATATTCTTAATGGTTAAATCAATGCCAGCAAAAATAGCAATCAGCCCGGTTGCCCTGTTTTAAATCCATAAACCTTTATTGAATAATTTTATTAATCGGGTATTCAACGATACCCGAAGCGCCCGCGCGTTTCAGTTTCGGAATGATGTGCTTGATTTCGCTGAGGGGGATAATAGTTTCCACCGCGAACCAGCCGTCATCGGAGAGATGAGAAATGGTAGGGTTGTGTAAGGCTGGAAGAACTTTTGTTACCTTATTAAGGTCTTTTTCTTCGACATTGCATTTTAATCCTGCATATTTTTCAGCATCGAGTGTACCCTGCAGCAGGAGTTTCAGGTTTTCCAGTTTCTGACGCTTTGCGTTATTTTTCCAGGATTTTTTGTTGGCAATAAGAATGGTGCATGTCTCTAAAAGAGTATCTATGATACGAAGCCTGTTCGCACGAAGTGATGAACCGGTTTCGGTTATATCAACGATAGCGTCAACCAGACGGGGCGGTTTCACCTCTGTCGCACCCCAGGAGAATTCAACATCCGCCGAAATGCCCTTTTCCTTGAAATAGGATCTTGTTGTCTGCACCAGTTCGGTTGCGACACGTTTGCCTTTGAGGTCTTGCGGTTTTTTAAATCTTGAATCTTCGGATACGGCAAGAACCCATTTGCATTTATTACGGGACACTTTACTATATTCCAGTTCACATACCGTGACAACTTTAGCCTTATTTTCAACAGTCCAGTCATGGCCGGTGATACCGGCATCGAGCACGCCCTGTTCAACATAGCGCGGTATCTCCTGAGGACGCATGAGAATAAGATCCAGCTCCGGATCATCAGATACCGGAAAATATGATCTGGTGTCAACATTGATGTGAATACCGGATTTTCTGAAAATCTCAATAGTCGAATCCTGTAGACTGCCTTTTGGTATACCAAGTGTAAGTTTCATTTAAAAATCCTTTGGGTAGTCAGGAGTCAGAATTCAGAAATCAGAATGAAAATTAAAATATAATTGTTTTTTAATCTTTGTTTTTTATTCTTGATTCTTTGCTCTTTATTCTTTATTCTTTATTCTTTATTCTTTATTCTTTATTCTTTATTCTTTATTCTTTATTCTTTATTCTTTATTCTTTATTCTTTATTCTTTATTCTTAATACTGTCTAATGAATCCTGAATTCTATCTTATTATTTCTCCAACTTCTCTTTAAACGCCTCTGTCAATTTAGGCAACACTTCAAGAACATCCCCGACAATGCCCAGGTTGGCAAGCTGAAAAATATCGGCGTCAGGGTCCTTGTTGATAGCAATAATATAGTCGGATGACTGCATGCCGGCCTGATGCTGCACCGCACCCGAGATGCCGCAGGCAATATAGAGTTTCGGACATACGGTCTTACCGGTCTGGCCCACCTGATGCGAATAGGGTATCCAATCGGCATCGACAGCAGCGCGGCTCGCGCCGACAGCACCGCCGAGGATTTCCGCCAGTTCACGGATATATTTAAAATTTGCAGGCTCCTGCATGCCCCGTCCGCCCGAGACAATAATATCAGCTTCAACAATGTTTATCGTAGACTCGATTTCCTTGACAATATCGATTATTCTCGTACGCTCGGGGATTGAATTCGGTTCCATTTTATGGACAACCAGTTCACCCTGACGGTGCTCATCATACTGCGCCGGCTGCATTACCTTGTGACGCACCGTTGCGATCTGCGGTCGATGTTTCGGGCAGATGATCGTAGCCATGAGGTTGCCTCCGAATGCTGGACGCGTACCAAGAAGGATCTTCTTTTCAGGATCGATTTCGAGTTTTGTACAGTCTGCGGTAAGCCCGCCATATACTTTCGCGGCAATTTTTGGTATGAATGAACGGCCGATTGCGGTCGCGCCGCCGATAAAAATGGAAGGCTTCTCTTTTTTAATGAAATCGGATGCAAGAATAGCATAAGTCTCGTCCTTGAACGTCTCAAGGTCGGGGCCGTCAAAGTAATACACCTTATCAGCACCGTATTTCACCAGCTCTTCAGCATGTTTATGCAGGTTATGCCCCAGTACCAGTGCGATGAGTTTCTCACCGAGCTGGTCCGCAAGTTTTCTGCCTTCACCGAGCATTTCATAGGAGACGCCTGCAATTTTATTGTCACGTTGTTCAATATACACCGCGACGTTCTTCCATTCGCTGATATCAACACCGCAGGCTTCGTCATCCTTCGTTATCGTGATAGCATCATGTTTCTTACACGCCTCAACGCAGGCAGAACAGTAGTTGCACTTGTCAAGGTCAATGACCGCTATTTCGTCGATAATCTCAATCGCATCCTGCGCACAGGCTTTCACGCATAAGGTACAGCCTATACACTTCTCAATGTCAACCATTATTCCCATGTGTCAGTATCCTTCTACTTGATAATGTTAAGATCAAGAATTGTTGATGAAATTTTCTCCACCACTTCAGGCAGCTCACCGCTGAATTTCTCACCGCCGGTTTTCTTTTCCGGTACAAAGGAACGAAGCACCTGGGTAGGACTGCCGGTAAGACCCAGCTTTGCCGTATCGACAGAAAGATCATCGACCGTAATAGTTTTTATATCGGCTTTTTTCGCCCGCATCTTGCCCTTCAATGAAGCCATACGGGGCTCATTAATTTCTTTCACCACGGTGAGAAGAGAGGGGACAGGCATTTCTACGATATCGTAACCGTCCTCCATCATCCGTTCGACTCTTATAGAGGTGTCTGAGATTTCCTCAATTTTTCGCACCCAGGCGACAAAGGGAATATCAAGCATTTCAGCAACACCCGGTCCCACCTGTGAGGTATCACCGTCAATAGCCTGTTTCCCGCAGATGATCAGGTCATAGTCGCCGAGCGTCTTGATTACGTTCGCAAGCGTATACGATGTCGCCCAAGTATCTGAACCGGCAAAAGCCCGGTCAGTAATAACAATACCTTCGTCAGCACCCATGGCAATAGCGCTTCTGAGAGCACTCTCCGCCTGCGGCGGTCCCATGGTAATCACTTTCACAACACCGCCTTTTTGCTCCCTGATACGGAGTGCTTCCTCAATGGCATATTCGTCAAATGGATTAACAATAGCTTCAACGCTGTCCCGGATAAGAGTTCCCGTATCCGGATTGATTTTTACCTGTGTTGTGCCAGGGACCTGTTTGATGCATACAATAATATTCAAAGAAATACTCCTATACTGAAATAATTCACATTCATGATAAAAACGTCCTTAAACCCTGAATCTGTGAACGGTTATCATTGAAGGTACTTATCCAGTTTATCTTGGTTAGTATATAATCCGCTGATTAAACCGCAAAAAAATAGTTATTGATTGGGGATTAAAGCAATATGAAAACGCACCGTTAGAATGCTTTGTCAATGTCCACGGGGTTGTCACTATCGCGGAGAACTTCAAGTTCTATCTTTTCAATCCGCTGATTATCCATCACAATGACCTTTAAACGGAGGCCGTTATATTCAAATTCAGTATTTTCTTTCGGCACATCGCCGTATTCGTGATAGAAAAGGCCGCTGAGTGTATTATACTCTTCATCTTCATGGTCTATAACAATGTCCAGCTTCTCTGCAAGATCATCCAATTCGATATGCGGATCCACGTGAAAGGTATTGTCAGCGATCTGAATAACCGGTTCTTCCTCAGTATCGTATTCATCCTGGATCTCTCCCACAATCTCTTCGAGTATATCTTCCAGAGTGACAATACCGGCAGTACCGCCATATTCGTCAACGACAATCGCCATGTGGATATGATTCTTTTTGAATTCGTGCATGAGATCATCTATCATCTTACCGGTCGGTACAAAATAGGGCTCTTTGAGTAATAAATCCAGGTTCCATTGCCCGTGAGGATGGTCCGACAGCCAGCTCAATATATCCTTGGCATAAAGGATTCCAATTATAGAATCAATATTTTCCTTATACACGGGAATACGCGAATGGCCGGCCTCACTGACCCGTGCGAGCACGGTTTTATAATCGGTCGTGATATCCAGTGCCTTGATATCCACCCGTGGCTGCATTATCTCCTTGGCCGTTGTTTCTCCAAACTCAAAAATCTGCCTGATCATTCTTTTCTCATCCTGATCAAGCGCTTCGCCCTTCTCGGTGTCTTCATGCAATCGGTTTTTTTCTTCTGCAGAGAGAAATGCAAGTTTCTCGTCAAAACGCAGAATTGTATGAATGAGGAGATGCAGGCCCTGCATTAAGCCGGTAAACACCGAAAAGAGATTCTTGAAAAGTATATAAAACAGATATGCTGTGGTGAGAAACCGCTGATGATAACAGATAATTAATGCACGGGGGATCACGTGGCTGAAAAAAGTAAGAACCAGGACGGAAAAGGCCATGGAAATGGTAAGTAGCCATGCCTGGGAAAGTTCGGTGAAGAGGAGTTTTGTCAGGCAGTAAGCGCAGATAGCAAAACAGGTATTTACAAGGGTCTTGCCGAATGATACCGTTGCTGTAAGTTTTGAACGGTTTTCCTGTATTTCTTCTATTTTTGAGGCAAGATATCGCAGTCGCTCGTTATCAGCAGGCAAAGCATTTTTATCAGTTGATGAAAAGATAATTTTGATTACTGAGAATACTGTTGAAGCGATGTAGAGCAGTATAAGACCCGCAATGTATGATATGCTGGGATCACTATCCAATCACAACTCCTTTGAAGAGTAAATGAAACCAATATAAAATATATACCTTATGTAATAACCATTTCAACAATAACGTTTCTCCTGCACTTCCATTGCTTTACGCTCTTTTGCCGTTGTATGGTCATAACCAAGCAGATGGAATATACCATGAACAAAAAGGCGGTTTACTTCATTCGCATAGGAACAGCGGTACCGGCGAGCCTGTGCTGATGCCCTCTGTAAAGAGATGTAGACCTCTCCGAGGAAATCGTTATCATTAAAGGGAAATGAGAGTACGTCCGTTGCTCGGTCGCGGTTTCGGTATTCACGGTTGAGTTTGCGTATTTTATAGTCGGAAAGGAAAATTACGTTCACCGCTCTATTCCCGATGTTTCGGTTATCCCGGAATATTTTTTCCGCAGTCTTGTGCAAT
>JAUVGS010000459.1 GCA_030593665.1 Chitinivibrionales bacterium
AACGCAGGAGATTGCTTCGCTTCGCTCGCAATGACATTATTAAAAACTATACCTACCTATAGTTACATTTTTTTAAGGATCTAAAAACTGGCTACATACACAATCTTAAGTTCCCTGCTCCACCCTAATTTATCACCGGTGACATAGTCCCCGATCTTCTGTAAAAATATATCTTTCGCATCAAATTCGATATAGAATGCCGGCACAATCGCCCATCTGATGCCGATATTGAAAATCCCTTTCAGGGGATTTGCCCAGCTTCCTGAATTGCGGTCCTTCTGATTCAACGCAAGATCGTACTCAAGCGCCAGAGCGAGTTCCTCGTTAAAACCAAAATCGATACCGATATAGCCATTCGGCCACTTTACATTACGGATATCCTCCCAGGTGAAATTAATCGCGCCATGGATACCCAGTTGGAGTTTTCTAAAGAGGAGATAGTTCTTGCTTACTGCGCAAAACAGCCCCTGTGATTTATAGACATATCCCTTATAACTATTGGCTTCGATACCGCCGTACCCCTGATGATCATACCCGATTGCAATTCCCGGGACATGAAACGATTCTTCAATGATACGGTATTTTATAAGCGCACCGGGATAGGGGTTGCCCCGTACCTTACCTCTGCCGATAATACCATCACCACCGTAGCTTACACCGATATTCAATCGATCGGTGATGCCGACCGAGATACTCATCATAAGTCCGCAACCATCTATATCATCGCCACCACTGGGATAGATACGAGTCTCAAAATCAAAATGTGCCCGCGGCAGGATACCGGCAGTATGCGCATCAATAAGGCGCCGGGGCTGCAGCATCTCCTTTTCACCATCTTCAACGATCTCATCTTCCTGTGCCACACCAAAAGCAGTCATTACTATCAGCAGCAGCGTGAAGGTTATAAGCAACCGACTGACTTCTTTTATTCGATTCACTTATTCTCCTTACGCTTCTTCAGCTTGCGAAGGTAGTTCTGCCTGCGGATTTCCTGCTTTTTACGGTCATGCTGCGCATTGGTCACTGAAAAATCGTGCTCACCTGATCCATCCCATTTAGCAACGAAGAACAGCTCTTTTGTTTCCATAGGCGCGATCGCAGCCTTAAGCGCACCTGCTCCCGGTGAACATATCGGCCCGGGCGGCAGCCCTGTATGGATACGGGTGTTATAGGGAGACGGATTCTTGAGCTCTGAAACACGCAGCGGCCCTGAAAATTTTTTCAGCGCATATCGTACCGTGGGATCAGCACCCAGAGGCATATTCTTCGTCAATCGATTATAAAACACACCGGCTATACGGGTCCGTTCTTCAGAAAGCGTAGCTTCCTCTTCTACAATTGAAGCAAGGGTAACTATTTCATGCCGGGTATACTGTTTACTGATCCCTGTCTGCTGAATTGCATTATACACTAAAAAAAACTGCCGAACCATTCGAGCAATTATCTCTTCCGCACCGGCATCAGGCGGGAAACGGTAGGTGTTGGGAAACAGGTAGCCCTCAAGTGTGGAAACATCAAATCCCTGCGTATTAATAAATGCCGTATCCTTACAGAGTCTGACAAATTCCGCGGTATCAACCGTGAACACTTCTGTGATACATTCCGCAGTCTGTTCAATGGTACAGCCTTCAGGAACCGTCACACTTTCTTCAATAGGCTCGGCTGTCTTCAGCTTCTCAGCAGCTTTGATAATACCTTCATATTTGTAAAAGGTATATTTACCCGCCTGCATACTCTTTTCAAGTTTGTTCAATTTCACCCAGAGTAAAAAAACTTTTTTATGTGCGATCACCTCTTTTTCTTTAAGTAACTTTGCTACGAAGCCAACGGTCGTCCCCGGCTCAACAATGAGCACTACTTCATCCCCGGGGTCTTCAAGAGGCACAAAAAGGTAGAGCCCGACTGCAACGATACTGAGTACCATTAAACTTATTACACTGAGTGCTATGAGTATTTTTTTCATATGAACCATCCGAAAGAGTACAAGAAATGAATAAAAAACATACCCTAAACCGGCAAGACAATAGAGAACACCGGTAAACCAGGTTCTGTATACAGTTCTAAAAGGATTCAAAATAATCTATATCTCACTGGATACGTCATTACCAGTAACGAGTATTCCTTAATTAATGATTACACTATTTTACTGAGGTAATTGCAAAAGTCGGAAAATAAGAGTAATCTTTCAGACGATGGCCATTTTCCAATGTTTATATAAGGACGTTTCATGAAACGTCCTTACTTTTACAATTACCTCTACTTTCAAAATATTTTGATTCGGAGGTTTTGGCAAGAATGAAATGTCGGAAAGAGTGCAATATATTGTATTTATATATAAGAGGAAGCGCAATATGTGTGTTATATTTATTAATGGTAACTGTTCAGGATTATAACAGGATGTTAAGCAGAGGGGCATGGGAATGACCATTCTGCTTCTACATAATGTTATCCAGGGGCTTTCGTACGTGCCCACAGGGATAACGATTGCGTATGAGCAGAAAATAAGACTGCATTTATTCTTGATTTTTCTGACTCCATACGCTGGTTAAAAATTGTTCATCAATACATTTTCTTGTTAAATTCCATCACGGATTTCTTAAACCTTATTTTTGCTTTTA
>JAUVGS010000354.1 GCA_030593665.1 Chitinivibrionales bacterium
AGTCGGGCCCCTGTTTTCATGTCTCCTTTCTGCAACAAAAGATGTCGAGTATACGTTAAATAAACTTGAAGGTTTAATTGACCCGGTCGCTGAAGTTTTTAAAAACGAAATGAATAAAGCTGAGAAGGAATATGATATCAAGCAATATGTGGACCCGGTAGCTATATATGCTATCTTGAACTACGGTGTGAAAATAAAAGTGAAAAAGGGTAATGTTATACTTGATTTTAAACATTTTTTTTCCACTTCAACTCTCCCTGAAAAAGATGCCAAATACGAAGACCTGATAATTGAATGCAGATTATTCTCTTTTTCTGTCGGGTATGAATTTTCTTTTGGAAGAGATTTTAGGAATAAATCTTAACTAGTGAAGCTGGTTTGTATAGTAGTTCATGACAATTGGTAAAGAGTCCACTCTAAAAACTTTACATTGGATAATAGCGGTGGAGGCACACTATGTTGTGCCCTTACCACCCCGAAACGTTTTTTAGAAGTGGCCGGGAGACTTTTAGAGTGGTCTTAATAAATAAACGGTTTTAACCGATTATTTGTGTTAAATTAAATATCATAAGTAAAATCTATAATACTTATAGGCGTGGGGAGGATTATAAAGGTTTTTTAACAATTAACCCTTGAGGGAGGGTTTGTGGTGTATAAAAACTTTAAATACAGATTTATAATTATGAATCTGGTATTAGCTGTTATGTGGATTTCAGCATACAGCGCTGAAACATCCTGTAATACGGCTGCATCGATTCTCAATGCCTATAAATCCGAAAATGGAGTGACCAGACGAACAGCATTGAGAAGCCTGGAAGATGTAGTATCCGTGGATGACAATGCTGCTGTAACTGGATGGGTCAGCGATCTTCTAGCAACTGCGTTACAGGACGAAAGTCCCGTTGTTGTATCGGTTGCAGTTGAGATGGTCGGTAAATTTAAAGTAACCGGTCTGAACAAGAACCTCATTACTCTTTATCAGGATATAGGTACAAAGTTTTCAAGTGCTTATGCAGACAGGGTAAGATATGCAATAATTCCAGCCTTGGGCAAATTGGGCGGCGATGGCGCTGCTGATCTCCTGAAGAAGCTGCTTGCCGAAGATAACGGGTCTGTGATGGGAGAATCTCTGCTCTCTGCGATAGTGGAATTGAATGATGCCTCTCTGGTGAGTGATATCAGGCTCTATAAAACAAAAATGCAAAAGATGGTAACCTTTGCTACTGCTAAAAATTATGACCCCCTTATCTATTCGAGAATGCAAAGATATACAGCGTATGCCCTGGAAGTTGAAAACCTTCTTTTGAAAGGAGGTAAATAATGAACAGGAAATATACTATCCCGCTTTCAATTCTCACTATAACTCTTTTTTCAATTAACCTTTTTTCAGAAGGTACGGTCGGCGTTATTGTAAACAAGGATTTATGGAATTCAGTAAAGGACGCTGTTGAAGGGTATGTTGCTGATGTTGAGAAAATCGAAAAGAAAACCGTGTGGCTGGAAAAAGATTCATTCAACGAATCAAATACCTGTGAAGAACTCAAAGCTGAAATAAAGGCACAATTTACCAGTGGTGACCTTGAAGGCGTTATTCTTATCGGCGATTTTCCCATAGCCTCGTATAATCTTCATGGGGAGGACTTTTTCGGCGGAGAGTTTCAAACGAGAGGATTTCCCGTGGATCTCTTCTATATGGATATGGACGGAAGTTGGTCAGGCTCTAATGGGAGTTATTCTGACCATAATGGAAATAAAGAAGCTGAAATATGGCTATCCCGTATTACCGCAAGCGTTCTCGAAAATAATTTCGATGATGAGGTAACAATGGTAAACGAATACCTGGCCAGGGTAAAGGCGAGAATGCACGGTCAGGATGAAATACCGTTTAAGTATGTCATCGCAGGACAGAATCAGTCCGGCCACTGGCCGGGCCTTGAGAATAATAATATCGGCGATCTCGGGTATGGCGATAGTAATATCGATAAATATGGCGCTGAAAGTATTGGAGACGCCGCTGTCGCGAAAGCATGGAAAGAGGCTCTTGTTGAAGGGAGAGAGTATGGATTTGTCTATTCCCATTCATCGCCAATCGCGCATGAAATTGGGTGCAGCATAAATGATCTGGCTACCCTGGATATAAATTGCAGGTTTTATAATTCATTTGCCTGTTCAAACGCATTGTTTACTAAGGCGAATATGTGCGGAGGATATGCGCTCGGTGACAGGGGACTTGTCTGTGTCGGCAGTACTCGATCCGGAAGTATGTATCCCGGGACTTTTCCAAATTATAACAAACCCCTGGGTGATGGCGATTGCTTTGGGGAGGCATTTCGGAAATGGTTTAACAAATCAGGAATCAGCAAACCCAGTTGGCACTATGGCATGACTTTGCAGGGCGTCGGAACCTTAGTTTTGGGAAAATACGCCAGTGGTCCCTATCTCACCATAAGTAATCCTACTACCGGAACAGAATACATCGTAGGTGCTAAGATTGATATAACCTGGTCAAGTAACATTGATAAGGTATCCCTTTATCTGGTTAAAGGCTCTACCGTTGCCGGTACCATTGCGGAAAACATTGACAACAATGAAAATTATTCCTGGGACATACCGGAAGATACAGACGGTGGCACGGATTATAAAATTCGGATGAAAGGTGATACGCTAACCCCTGAAAGTGATGTGTTTACGATAAAAAAGAAGCCTTCAATAGCTCTTAGCACTAATGAAATAGCTATAGGTCTGTTGCAGTCCTCAACAGGTGATATGCATTTAAAAATTTCAAATGAAGGAGAGGGTGAGCTAAGATACTCCGTTGCTCTTATAAGCGGTTCTGCCAGTTTGCTTATTAATGAAGTGTATGTCCCTTATAGTGATTTTGTCGATGGTTTTGAAATATGGAACAGGGGAACTGAATGTGATCTGAAAGGATACAAAATAGAGTGGAAAGATGATGCCAACACATCCGGCTCCCATACGTTTGAAGACAGCTATCTGGTCAAGGAAGGAGAGACATTTGTAATTGCAGATGGGCAGGTTAGCGGTAATTGTATCACCATAGGCAATCTGGCCTGGGGCAATACGGGGGACGACATTACCGAACTCTCTATTGTAATTTATGATCCTAATGGAAAGTGTGTGGATTATGTAAAGACAGCAGGCAGTAATGACACGCCGCCGCAGGGACAGTGGGATGGTGCCGGACTCCAGACCGGTTCGGAGCGTCTCTTCCGAAATAAAAACGAAGATGGGAACAGTTCGTCTGATTGGTCTTCTGCTGACGGCAAGGAGAGTATTA
>JAUVGS010000032.1 GCA_030593665.1 Chitinivibrionales bacterium
AATTGACACAATGAACTGCTGGTATGTTTCAACCACAGGGGATTCTACAAATTCAGGTACTGCTGCGTTTCCGCTTGATTCCATCCGACATGCTTTGGGCCGTGCCAATCCGGGTGATACGATTAAGGTCGCAGAAGGCGATTATTTGTTACAGGACTATATATATGTTAATGATAGTTGTATTACTCTTCTTGGTGGTTACTCAACTGATTTCACCGTTCGAAATTCCGACTCACTCATTACTGCCATTGATGCCCAGGGAACATACTATGTTAGCATTTTTTATGATTCCGTGACTCTAGACGGGTTTACCTTTAAAAATTCTACCGGCGCGGTTCTTGTTATTTCAAACGCTAAATATATTACAATCACAAATAATGTATTTGTAAACTGCTATACCGGCATCAAAATTGAGTATGGCAATGAAATAAAAATTGAGAATAACCTTTTCGCTTTTGGCATCGTCGCAATTCTGGATAGTTCTAATTGTAAAAATATTAAGGTTGTTAATAATACATTTGCACAAAATCAAATTGGAATTGAATTCGCGGATTACTCTGACACAGCATTTGTATTTAATAATGTTTTTGCCTTTAATCAAAAGGCTGTTTTTAAAAATTCATGGGCTTATATGTCCAACGATACTGTAGCTTATAACACTTTTTATGGTAACGATACAGACTATGTTGATTCGACCGGAGGGGTAGTAACCGGATTGGCAATAGATACTATATTTCATAGCGGTAATAACCTTGTGGCGAATCCTCTTTTCAAGGATACGGCAACCGGATCATGGGATTTCCACCTTTCACTTGGTTCCCAATGTGTGGATGCGGGTGATCCAAGTTTACCCTATGCAAATGAGCCCGCGCCAAACGGTAGCCGTATAAACCTCGGTGCCTACGGTAACACCCAATGGGCCTGTATTTCAGGTACGGCTCCTTCATTTTCGATAAATCTTGTGTCGGATACCGCCGAAGTTGGTACGTATCAAGGGTTTGATGTGGCAGTTAACGGTAGCTTACCTTTAACTTATCAATGGTACACAGATACCGGAGTGATAGCGGGCGCTTCAGGTTCCGCCATGGTTGTCAGTCCGATTAACCAGGGTGATTCCGCACGGTATTGGGTTGTGGCGTCAAATGCCTATGGTTCTGTTACTTCTGATACAGCATATCTGTTTGTACCGACGCCGCTTACCATTACAGTCCAGCCTCATGACAGTATAGTTCCTATTGATTCTTCCGCATCTATTGCACTTACCGCGACAGGACATCTGCCCTTGAATTATTACTGGATAAAAATAACCGGCAATGATACGGTATACAATACCGCAAGTTATGCCATCGCAGCAGCATCGATGGCTGATACCGGGGACTACTACTGCGTAGTATTTAATGCCTTTGACACGCTGCATAGTGACACGGTAAAGGTTACCGTAACCGTTCCGCCAATAGTAATAACCACCCAACCGCACGACACCACTGTTCATATAGATTCAGCTGCGTCCCTGTCACTTACAGCAACCGGGCATGGAACGCTTTCCTATCACTGGATTAAAATAAGCGGAAATGATACGGTATGGTCAACGGCAAGTTATGCAATTGCCGCTGTGTCAATGGCAGATACGGGTAGTTATTACTGTGTTGTTTATAATCCGTATTACACAATACACAGCGATACGGTAAAAATTATTGTGAGTGTTCCACCTATTGTGATAACAACTCAGCCGACGGATACAACAGTATTGTTGAATGATCCTGCAGGAATTGTGGTTGCAGCAACAGGATATCTGCCCTTTGGTTATGTGTGGATTAAGGATGGTACCGATACGGTTGGAACCAACAACGGTTATTCATTCGGCGCCGCACTGTTATCGGATACCGGAAAGTATTATTGTGTTGTGTATAACCCCTATGATACGGTTTCCAGCGATACGGTCAGGATAGCAGTTGAAGTGCCGCCGGCCGCGGATTTTTCCGGGAACCAATTGTCCGGCATCGATACGTTAACGGTTACTTTTAATGATTTATCAACAGGTGATATTGATCGCTGGATGTGGAACTTTGGTGATGGTACCGTTGATACGTTTACTGTAAAAACTGATCCTGTTCATTTTTACAATACGCCGGGAACCTATTCTGTAACATTGAATGTTCTGAATACTACGTTTAATCGGGACAGTACCTTGACAAAAACAGATTATATTACCGTTCATGAGAAATCTGTTTCAACCTTTACCGGGAGTCCCCGAACCGGTATAGATACATTAACGGTACAATTCGATCTTGATTCGAGTTCCTCCGGGGTCTCACAATGGATTTGGACGTATGGTGATGGGGATATTGACACCTTTAATACAGCCACAAATCCGTCACATTTTTATGCTGCACCCGGAACCTTTGATGTGAAGTTGAATGTCTCCGGTACCGGGGGAATTGACAGCTCTATTCGGGCTGACTATATAGATGTATACACCGGTGTAAAAGCATTATTTGCACTGTCCGATAGTATCGGTATCGCTCCGCACACTGTAAACTTTTATGACAGTTCAACCGGGGATATCAACTCCCGCTACTGGGATTTTGGAGATAATACGACAGATACCGGAAAGACACCGATTCACACCTATACAACTCCCGGTGTTTATTCGGTAAAAATGGTAGCAACCGGGCTTGGAGGTACCGATAGTATCGTTAAACAAAATAGTGTAACTATTTATGAACCGGTCCTTGCCGGGTTCCATGCTCAGGATACGACAGGTATTGCTCCTTGTGCCATTCAATTTTATGATAGTTCTACTGGTGATATAGACACCTGGAGATGGGATTTCGGCGATGGCAATACCGATACGGCAAAAAATCCGGTTCATACTTATACGGCATCAGGAAACTATACTGTCTCACTGAGCGTGTCCGGCAATGGTGGCGTCGATTCTCTGGCTAAAACAGAATGTATAAAGGTCTATGAATCTGCGGTCGCAAAATTCAACGCCTCAGACACAATCGGTGAAGCTCCTCTGATTGTGACATTTAATGATAGTTCCAGCGGTGATATAGATACCTGGTACTGGGAATTTGGTGACGGTAAAACCGGTTCGGTTCAGACTCCGGTGCATGAGTATACAACACGCGGTATTTTCGACGTGAAGCTTGTGGTTAGTGGTAATGGCGGCAGTGATTCATTAGCCAAATCAGAATACATTACTGTATTAAATTCACCGCCGGTACTTACATTGCCGTTGGTAGATACCCTGTTTGAGGATTCGATACAAACAATAACCGCAACAGTGACTGATGGTAATAATGATACGGTCACACTCTCCTTCCTGGGTAATGTGCCGCCCGATATGACTATTGATCAGGCTGCCCATACCATTACATGGACACCCGATAATGAGGATATCGGAGAGTATTCTATTGTTGTGATTGCTGATGATAACTATGGCGGCACTGATACCGCAGCACTGTCACTCATCGTGTTGAATACAAATGACTATCCGGTCATTGATTCCATCATGTTCCCTGATACTGCTTTTGAAGACAGTCTTATGATCGCTAAAGTGGTAGTGTCCGATCCCGATATCCTTGATTCCGTTGGGTTGAGTTTGAGTTCGAATGTGACCTGGTTATCTATTACGAGGCAGCCGTTAACCCGAGGAGGGAGCTGGCAGTTTGATATCAAGGGGACGCCGGGTGACGCTAACACCGGGTTGTTTCAGATTACTGTTGCCGCTACTGACAGAGACAGCCTGTCAACCGATACGATTCAGATACTATTTGTCGTTAATACCAATGATCCGCCGGATACGAAGCTGAGTAAGAAGGATGTACTGTATGGCGCGGTGAGATATGCCGTTTCAGCAGCAGACGATTTTGACAGTGTCTTTACCTTTAACACCCGGTTTAACGGTGGCGGTATACGGTATGATACGACAATTTCAAATACCAGTGGCACTTTTTCTTTCTACCCGCTCGCTGATGGCACGTATATCTTCTCCTGTAAAGCAGAGGATCAGGACGGACTTGAGGACCCAACACCCTATATTGACACGCTCGTTATTTCAGGGGCTTCTGCGCACACCTGGTCGGACACCGGTATATGGGACATGCTGTCAGTACCGAGTGCTTCGTATGGTGCGGCTACAATAAAAACTGCCGGAAAAATTCTGCACTGGGATGAATCACAGGAACCGAATGGGATATATAAACATTATATCCGTTCCAGTGGTATCACTGACCTGACCGCAGGGAAAGCATACTGGATAAAATTGGATACTACCGCAGCGGTATCGCTTACGCAGAATGAGTTGAGCACCGGGGATTCACTGGTTATTAAGCTGAGTAAAGCTGAATATGGCTGGAATCAGATTGCGTCGCCCTATCCCTATCCAGTCAAATGGAACAGCACGCTCACTCTATGGGAATGGGATGCGACGAATCGCGATTTTGTCGAATCAGATGGCGTCCTTTATCCGTGGGATGGGTATTGGGTTCTTGCGGAATCTGCAACACCGGTGACCGTTAACGCTGATCCGCTCTATGTGAGCAAGGTGTATTCCAGACGGTCCAGGACGCTGTTTGTTGACAAAACAGAGTGGACGTTTAAAATCACGCTGAAATCCAATGTCAACCATGATGCGGATAATTTGTTTGGGGTAAGTAAATATGCCAGGAACGGCTATGATGCCCTTGATCGTCCGGAACCACCACGAATGGGTGATGAACCGTATCTCTTCTTTGCTCATCCCGAGTGGAAACGATCGGTAAACCGGTTCGCCAGTGATATCAGGCGTACCTGGGATTCCAAGCTGAATATTTTCCAGTTGGGCATTTCTCCCTGTGCCAAGGATGTTACTGCGTTAATGTTTACCATATCAGGCTACGATGACGATACGCCAATATACCTGTTTGTTAATACCCTTCCTGAAGTTAAACACTATAAACCGGGCACGGCAGTTACCATAAAGCCTTCAGATGCTGTGCAGTACCGGACCGTTTTCGCAACGGCGGATAAGGATTTCCTGAATAAATTTCCGTATAAATTTGCATTGAACCATCCCTATCCAAATCCATGCCGTTCCAGGGCAACGATACGGTACACACTGCCATACCGGTGGGAGAGTAATGGGTGGTTAAATACAAATCCGTATAAAGTAACGATGGTTATTTATGACGCTCGGGGACGTGTTGTCAGAGACCTGGTAAACCGCAAACAGGGACCCGGACATTATCGTATTATATGGCGCGGAAAGAGTAATACCGGCCATATGGTCGCCTCGGGTTTCTATTTCATAAGAATAGTAGCAGGTAAATATTCGTCGGTTAAGAAGGTTATTGCATTACGGTAACATATGTTGTTTACGTACCTATAAAGAAGGGACATGGTTATGAAAGCAGTACAGCGAACCGGTATCCTCATTACCTGCATATTTCTGTATGCATGGGTGTCTGTCTTCAGCCAGAGTAATGTTGTCCAGGAACGGGTCACGATTAAATCGATTATAGGAAAAGCGGAAGTACGTTCACCGAAAACCGGAAAATGGCGTCCGGCACGAGTAGGTATGGTCGTTAAAATGAAATGGGATGTACGAACCTATGTTGAGTCCAGCCTTGAGATTCAGTTTGCAAGCGGGACTGTTATAAAACTCAGCGAAAATAGTGTCGTGAACCTGTCCAGTTTATTGCAGGATAAAGGCTCATCCGCAACGAACTCAAATATTAAGGTTGCCTCCGGCCAGGTCTGGGCAAACGTGAAAAAACTGGTAAATAAAAAGTCGAAATTCGTCTTTGAAACACCCACTGCTGTCGCTGCTATTCGTGGCACCAGGTTGGGAATAAAGGTTGATAAAAAGAGATCGGTTATTGATGTGTATGAAGGAAAGGTCAGTGTCAGGAACAAAGGCTCCCGCCGTGAGGTGATGATTTCGACACGAAACCGAGCCGTGGTGGAAAGCGGTCAGTCCGGGGTGAAAACCCTGACGTTTGATGAGGTTAAGTCTGCGACTGATTCAACAGCAGGGATGCCGGCGGTTGAAGATATTTATGCGGCCGATACGACTACAGGAATAGATACCACAGAAATAGATACGACAACCGGAACCGATACGACGACTAAGGTCGATGAAACTACAACAGAAGTCGAGGTATATCTTATAATCGAGTCGCCGGAAAATAACAGTGTCGTAACTTCACCCGTGACAGTCATTAAGGGAAAAGCGACGCCCAAGGCCGCGATTTATACCGGGGCAAAACAGACAATCGCGAGTGCAAGCGGTACGTTTGCAATAACCGTGGATCTACTGCCGGGGAACAATGATATTACTGTAACGGCACAATCGGGAAATTTTTCAAAACAGGAGCAGGTTTCAATACTATTTGAACCGCCGAAATCTTTGTTCCTTTCAGTTACCAAGCCTGCGGATGGTTTGAAAATTACCGCACCATTGATACAAGTCCAGGGTATTACACTGCCGGGCGCGCAAGTGACGGTAAATGACAATGATGTGTCGGTTGGCCAGGATGGTTCTTTTAACTTTCAGATACATATACCCGATGAAGCTGATGAATATACTGTCACGGTGGTAAGCAGTTATCGAGGTGAAGAAAAGACTATTACGGTAACGGTTAAATATGAGCCGGAAATAGAAGAACTTGAACTTGTTATTTCTTCTCCCAAAGAGGGGCAGGTAATAGCATCAAATGTAATCAGGATTGTCGGAAAGGCTGTATATAAGGCAAAGTTAGAGATTTCCGGAGGTGGTGGAAATGCAACACGAACCTTTAATGTAGGCAATAGTGATGGGTCCTTCACCTGTGACCTTCCGCTCACAGAACGCGACATCGGTGAATACCCAATTGAAATTTCAGCGAGTAATGATGCCGGCGATGAAATTGATAAAACCGTTACGGTCGAGGTTGATATCAAGTCACCGGGTATTAATGTCAGTTCACCGGAGCTTACTATTATCGGGCAGTTGACAGGTGGATCAAGGACCGGCTATTTGACCGTACAGGTATTAGATAGAACACCAGAGGATCAGATAACGCTTACCGCGGATATTAATGGCTCAAAAGATCAATATGTGCTTGCACCGAGTGACCAGGAAAAGATTGATCTGGATGACGGGAAGAACAAGTATGCGTTCTCGGTAACGGACTTTGCGGGGAATACCTACAGCAGTTCCGGTGGTGAAGTGTATTATTTACCAGGCCCGTTAACCGTTGATATAATAGAGCCGGATGCGAGTCTGTATGTTATCGATGATCTGCCGCCGATGCCATCCGGTACCGGTAGCCTGTCAATGGATATTGAAGTTGAAATAGAGGACGGTATTGCTGATGTGCCTGAGACGATACTTTACTGTCGGGTAAACGGAGCGACATTGAAAGAGACGAGCAACTATATCTATGAGGGGAAACTTGCATTGAATCGCGGAGTAAATAATTTCCTTCTTGAAGCAGAAGATATCGCAGGTAATAAAGTAAAGAAAACGTTTACTATTACGATAAATGAATAACTGTTGCAATGGAGTGCTGGGGTAAAGGGAGTACTGAAAAACAGAGTGTTTTTTTCATTACTCCAGTATTTCCAGGACTCCGTATAATACGCAAAATTGGCAATTATAAATCGCACGTTTCTTTTCCTCTATTATCCTCCTCGTCCTTCGTCCTCGTCCTCGATTTTATTTTTTGTAGTTAAAAAGAAAAAACCGAGGGCGAGGGATTTTTACAGTATGTTGAGTGGGAGGGCATGATAATGGCCTATCCACTTTACATACTGTTATGCTTTAGTATAACTTACGATTTCATCTTAAGCAATTAAGATAAATTACTAAGTTCTGCTGCCATTACTCCAGCATCCTCACCCTACTTTTCCTTTGCTTTCTTCCCAGCACGCGTCAAGTTCTTCGAGTGTTGCCTCATTGAGGGGTTTGTTCTTTTCTTTGAATTGATCTTCGATATAGCGAAACCGCCTGGCGAATTTTTTAACGGTCATGCGCAGTGCGTCTTCCGCACAGATGTTGTTATGCCGGGCAACATTAACCAGGGCAAAGAGAATGTCTCCCAGTTCTTCAGCAGCATGATCACATTCATTATTTTTAAGCGCGTCGCGGAATTCACCGAATTCTTCTTCAACTTTATCGAGGACAGGATTGATGTCACGCCAGTCAAAGCCGACCCGTGCAACACGCCGCTGTATCTTTTCCGCCCGGAAAAGTGCCGGAAGGTTTTCGGGAATACCATCAACCAGATAGTCGCGTTTTTCTTTTCCTTTTTCGCCTTTCTTAATGTGTTCCCAGTTGGCAAGCACTTCTTTTGATGAAGAGACTTTGGCGTCACCGAACACGTGCGGGTGACGGGTGATCAGTTTTTCGCATATATCATGGGCAACCGCTTCAATATCAAATCGGTCGGCCTCCTGTGCAACCTGTGCGTGAAATACCACCTGCAGCAGAATATCACCCAGCTCTTCCTGCATACTATGATCGTCATCATTCTCAACGCCTTCAAAGAATTCATAGGTTTCATCAAGAAGGCAGGACATGATACTTTTATGGGTCTGCTCTCTGTCCCAGGGACAGCCGTCAGGGCCCCGCAGGCGGGCCACAATTGCTATAAGCCTGTCAACTTCTTTACCCATGCCATTCCCCCTTTCCGTAACGTATCACTTCAGGTTGATCACCGGTCAGATCAACAATTGTTGAGCTGGTTGGATTATCCAGTACACCGATATCGAGCATAACATCGATATCATCTAATACGGAGTTTCTGATATTATGGGGATCACCCCTGTCTTTTCCCGGCATAGCAAGAGATGTATTGGCAAGCGGAACCCCGAGCATTTTAACTAACTCAATACAGGTTTTATTGTGCGGAATCCTGATCCCCACCGTTTTCCTTTTGGGGCAAACCTTCTTCGGAACATAGTTGGTTGCGGGAAGGATGAAAGTATATGGCCCGGGAAGATAGTGTTTCATCAGTTTGAAATGTTCGTTACTCAATTTAACATATTGGCTTACCTGTGAAAAATCACTGCAGAGAAAAGAAAATAGCCGTTTTTTATCTTTATGCATGATTGATCCTATTTTGTCAAGTGCTTTTGGGTTGGTAGCACAGGCGCCCATACCATAGACCGTATCGGTTGGATAAATACAAATGCCGTCTTTGCGTTTAAGAATATCAGCGGTAAACTCAAGCAGGCGATATTGTGGGTTAATTGGATGTAGTTGGTAATGGATCATAAGTGTTTCAGGATTTATCAGTGTAACATCGCTGCGATCCTCTCCATCGCTACCTGTACGTTCTCATAATTGTTAAACGCGCTGAGCCTGATATATCCCTCGCCGCATGAACCGAAACCTCTGCCGGGAGTGCACACCACCGCAGCCTCATTGAGAAGGCGGTCAAAAAATCCCCAAGAATCAGTGCCTGTTTCTATCCAGATATAGGGTGAGTTAACGCCACCGACACAGTGAAAGCCAAGAGCCGTTATTTTTTCACGGATTAATGATGCGTTCCGTAAATAGTAGTCAGTAAGTTCCCCGGTCTGCCGCACTCCTTCAGGAGAATACACCGCTTCAGCAGCACGCTGCACAGGATAGGAGACGCCGTTAAACTTTGTGGTATGCCGCCGATTCCAAAGCTCATGAAGCTGGTGTTCATTTCCCGCTGAATCATAGGCCACACATGATTTTGGAACAACGGCATATGCACAGCGGGTTCCGGTAAAACCGGCGGTCTTTGAGAAACTTCGAAATTCAATAGCGACCTCACGAGCGTCCTCAATTTCATAGATACTCCGGGGAATGGATTCATCACGGATAAAGGCGACATACGCGGCGTCAAAGAGAATGAGTGCCTGAGACTCCTTTGCATATGCAACCCAGTTTGTCAATTGCTCACGCGTGGCTGTCGCACCGGTTGGGTTATTCGGGAAACAGAGATAGATGAGATCTACTTTTTCTTCAGGAATATCCGGTATATAGTGATTCGATTTTGTTGATTCGAGATAATGCAATCCTGAATATCTGCCGTTTTCAA
>JAUVGS010000280.1 GCA_030593665.1 Chitinivibrionales bacterium
AGGGATAAACGGGGAACTCTGAACCTGTGAACGGTTACATTAATTAATCCCTATATTCCACCACTCCATTTTATAAACTCAAACGGCACACCATACCCACAGCGCCATCAGTAGATACTACCGGCAGAAAATCAAAGCTGACTGATTGACGTTTTTCAAGATACCGTTGCGCTTTCTTGCCATACTTGATAGGGCCGATGGCTGATATTCCGCGATGAACCTCTGCAGCAATTTCCAACAAATAGAGTCCAACCATTATTATTATTGGCCCGGCCTTTTCAGGGGACCCTTTCATCATGGCTGATCCTATGCCATAAATACCCCATGCGGCGGCCTCATACGCCCAGCTTCTGGCATAATGGCTCCCATATCTGTTGGGGGTAAAAGATATATTCCGATCCTCAAAAGCTTCTTCAATAAGAGAGGCGCCGACATATGACGGCAAGGGGCCAACAGCACTGAGCACACTTCCGATGATAACCATGGCGAGGCCGCCCGAAGGAAATTCCCTTGAATCGTCAATCCTCATTAAACGAATTTTATTTGTTGTTATCGGAAGAGCAATACAATTAATTACAAAACCGCAGTAATGGGAGACCGTACCAAAAATTGCCAGATTAATGCCTTTTTTAATAAGTTTCTCTATCGGAATTTGCGGGATTTGATTTACTATACCAATGGCATGAAGAGGGATATGGGTAACAGCGGGACTGTTAAACGCCAGTAACTCTTCTGAAAAGGAGTCGGTCTCAACGAGAATATAGTCTTCACTTCTCAGACCGGCAGAAACAACTGCTGAAGACAAAACCAGCATGAATACCATGTTTCGCAGCATTAATCCTCCATCCCTAACGAAAAAATTTTAGAAGGTGATGTACGTGATCTGCCGGCGTGTGTGAAGAAGTATATTTAGTACCTTAGAAATAATTTTCTGCCATTTCTTACCCTCAAGGGGCACAATGTGGCACAGGGTGCCCTTCAGGATAGAAAATTATTTCGTGAAGGTACTTATCCAGTTTATCTGAGTTAGGAAACTATACTATAAACAAATATAATACTATAAACAAATATAATACTATGAACCGTGTTACCGAGAAACGATATTTAAATTCAGAAAATTTCTTCATTAATTTTCAAAAAAAATAAAATAGAGCACGTTCATTACATTATTTTTCTATTACTTATGAAGCAGGCACTTTTTGAGAGTATAACCGGGACATTTCTTGATGGGACATCGGTAGAAGCTGTCTCTGAAAAAAAGAGACAGATGCATTCAATAATGGACCATCTTAACCGGATGTTTAATACCAGGACAGGCAGTATTCCCCATCTCAAAGATTACGGCCTTCCCGACATCTCGGACGTGTATCGTAAAATGTCCGAGGGAATTAATGAATTAAAAGAGGCGATCAAACGGACTATTGAACGGTATGAGCCCCGACTGAAAAATGTCAGCGTGGTCCACCGTGAAGACAGTGAATCCGACGCCCGGCTGGTCTTTATCCTGTCCGGTGAAATCAAACGCGGCGGCCTGGTTCGTTTCCAAACAACCTTTATCAGCACCGGTAACTCAACTATTTCTCCATGGAAAAAACCGCAGTAAGAGTATGATTGAAAAGTACTACGAAGAAGAGTTGCGCTATCTGTATGAATCAGGCAGGGAATTTGCAAAAGCGCATCCTGACCGGGCTCAGTTTCTTAACATTGATTCTGTCGGTGACCGGGACCCCTATGTAGAACGGCTCTTTGAGGGTTTTGCTTTTCTAGCCGCACGTATCAGGGAAAAACTTGACGACTCGTTTCCCCAGCTCACCGAAGGTATTATCAACCTGCTCTGGCCGCAGCTTCTCCAGGAAATACCGTCAACCGCAATTGTGCAGTTTTCTCCCCGTCCCGGTCAGTTGCAGGAAACAAAAGTACTGCCGCGGAGATCCGAAGTGCTCTCCAATCCGGTCGGACCTGAATCCTGTGTATGCCGTTTTATTACTACTCAGGATGTCCCGCTCGGCCCGGTTTCACTGACCGGTGTTGAAAAAGAGACCGACACCAGGGGGAATGAGATTCTATCCTTCCATTTCCAGCTTGATTCCGGCGCCTCATGGAACAGCTCTTCATTTAAAAACATTCGTCTCTATCTGCATGCGGAGTTTCCGACCGCACTGATGCTTCATGAAAATCTCACCACCAGTGTCCGGAAAGCACAAATTTCTGTAAATAACGGACAATGTACTGTTGATCTTGATCCATCATCGGCAATCACCCCCGGTGGTTTACGAGATGACAATGCCCTGTTACCGGGAGACCAGCGCTCATTCTGGGGATATTCCCTGTTACGTGAATATTTCGTCTATCCCGATAAATTCCTGTTTCTCGATTGTAACGGTTTTGATACGATACCGTTCTGTGACCCTGAACCGCAATCACTGACCTATACGGTAACGATATCAAAGCAGTTTCCTGCCGACAAACCGTTTGCTTCAGAAAATTTCCGGCTCTTCTGCTCACCGGTGGTGAACCTTTCCCTGCAGGAAACAGAGCCGATTACCCGCGATGGCCTTAAATCAGAATACCATATTACCGCTGATGTATCAAAACCGTTATCAGTGCAGGCACACAGTATCGTTTCAGTAACGAGTATCGACCGGGTAACGGGTGAGCGGTATGCTTATGAACCGTTGTATAATTTCAAAAATATTAATAATCCTGGTTTACGGACATTTGCCTCTAGATTTATCCGTCTTGCCGGCGGCAAACGCGAACTGTTTCTTGTCACCGGTGGAAGCCAGACTACTGATGAGGGTGACCTCAGGGAAGAAAACCTTTCTATTATGGCCTGGCGCTCCAATGGAGAGATCCCTCGAGACTATATCAAAGAAGCCGGCATTCACAGGCCGGGCAAGGGTTTTCCCGATTATGTCCGGATTACCAATATTACCCGACCGACACTACCGTGCAGTCCTCCCGAAGATGATAATTACCTGTGGATGTTCCAGTCCCACCTGAGCAGTACCTGGGCTTCGCTCGCCTCCGCTGACGCGCTTAAAAATTTTCTTAAAGTCTACGACTGGTCACGGCAGGAGGGAAGGACACGGCGTATCGAAGCTATAACCGAAGTTGAGAGTGCTCCGGCTGAGACAATCATCAAGGGTTGCCCGGTGCGGGGAGTACGCGTTACCGTAACTTTACGTGAAACTGAATTCCAGGATAGCGGTGATATCCACATGTTCGGACAGATTCTCAATGAATTCTTTGGACAGTTTGTATCGATTAACTCATTCCTTGAACTTGTATTTATTCGGAAGCCTTCCGGTAAAACCATGCAGTGGAAACCAAACGGAGGGAAACGATGCCTGATTTAATTGATCGCTTGCAGGAAAAAAGTCATGACTTTGACTTCTTCCAGGCAGTGTCACTGCTGGAAGAATATTACCATAAAAAGGGAACCAATACTGATCCACTCAATTCGGGAAGGGTCAGATTCACCTCGGACACCTCAACAGTTTTTCCTCCGAACGATATTGCATCTGTCAAAACAGACCAAAACGGTGCAGTGCGATTCTCTCTTTATTTTATGGGCCTGCTTGGAGTGTCTTCTCCCCTGCCGCAATATTTTACAGAATATGCAACACAGCATGACGATGAAGAAACAGCACTCTCCGACTTTCTCAGTATGTTCAATCATAGAATGTATGTCCTCTTTTACCTGGCCTGGAAAAAATATCGCCTTATCAGCAGCTCCGGTACACGTGACACATTCGGATTGTTCCAGAAAATATCTCTGCTTGCCGGCCTGCAGGGGAAGCAGCAGGAAAAATGGCGAAAACTGGTAGCGTATGCAGGTATTTTTACCGGTTCCTGTAGAAGTGCCGATGGTTTAAAAACGATTATTGCCGATTTTTTCGATTCGGTTCCGGTTGCAATACAACAATGGGTTCCCCGCTGGGCGCCGGTACTTCAGTTGAAACAGATAGGTGTTGATGCCGTGCTGGGATCCACAGCTATGGCAGGGACA
>JAUVGS010000430.1 GCA_030593665.1 Chitinivibrionales bacterium
ATGAAAAATGCATGATTGCCCACGATTATATCAGTCTTGGAAATACGAAAATTTTAAGAGATGAATTATACACAAATGAAATAAACGGAAATAAAGTCACTGCAAGAGAAATGGAAATCAAAAAGAACATGCGCACGGACAATACGGTCGCACAAAAAGTACGGGTTACCCAGGAGGTGTTTCCTGATTTTGTATTTAAAGATAAAAATTATAAACTGAAAACAATAGATGAGCTTGAAACGTTTACAAAAGAGAACTGCAGGCTTCCGCAAATACCCTCTGCCGAAGAGATAAAAAAGAGCGGACTGGACCTCGGAGAGATGAGCGCGAAACTGCTGCAAAAACTCGAGGAAATTTATTTGTATATATTTCAGCTTGAGAAGAGAGTGGAGAAACTGAAGAATAATGCAAAATGATTAATGACAAATTAACAATGGGCAATGAAAAATGGAAAGTGCAAAGTGAAAAATTGATAGTGCAAATTGAAAAATGACAAATAAAAAAAGAAAAGAGAGTGACGATTGACGATTAGCGAATAGCGAATTGAGAATTATAAAAACGATGGACGTAACCGAAACGGGCATCATAACCCTGACCGTAACCGTATTAACCGGGAGTGTTTATGAAAAAGAAAATTAAACAGTTAGCCGGGGCATGTTGTATGTGCTATGTAACCATACTGTTGTTGGCTCCTTTTTTCAGCTCACAGGCAGGCGTAAGAGACGATATGGAAGGTATCCCGGATTCTGACTCGCTGGAATCGTTCTATGAAGAAAATAACGATTATGTACGCAGGTATGTACTGAAAGATTTACCCGGCTGGTTAAACAGACGGGGACTGCCGCCCGATATGCCTGACTGGGTATATGACGCTCTGGACGACGCGCTTGACTCCTACAGACCCCTGTTGATAAGAGAGGCGGCGGTGCTGATCGGACGTTATTCCGTTGATGAATATGCTGATAGAATGGCGGAAATCTATAAAACGGCGCACCGGTGGTTTCCTGCGGATGCGGAGGAAGTAAAAACTGCAATTCTCCGGGCATTCTTGAAAATAGGGGGGATAAGTGCTGAAACATACATCCCGGATTTGTTTCTAAATTCTCAATGGTATATGAACAGCAAAGAATTCGAAATTCTTATATCGGCCCTGGAGCAATATGGGGACTCTGCATGTGTTGAAAAGCTTCAGAAACTTGAGAAGCAGATTTCAAGTATAATCAGGGATATATCATCAAACCCTCAGCAGGATCCATCGCGAAGAAGTTTTAAACATTTTACGGATCTTGCCGGGTATGTTGCCGTGACGAAAGACAGAATTATTGAAAAGGAGGCTGGTGATGAATAGAGTAACAGGAAAAATAGCCTTAACATTGTTACTATTGGTCATGGCATTATATTCTAAAGTACTCATTGTTGTTGATGAATTTTATTATGATGACAAGACCGGCCGGCCAAAACTGGAACAGTATATGACGGATATTCAAAATATCGAAGATATCACCGTTGACACGGTTGTGTTTGAGATGCTGCCGGATGACACCGGCCGTAACGGCCCCTACAGGCTCTGGCAGATACTCTCTGACGAATACGAGAGCGGTGTGCTGAACGGAGATTCTTTAGAAGGAGCTTTATTAATTGGAAATATTCCAATTCCGATGTTTGCCTACGGTCGAAAGGGTGATTTTAAAATTAATCCGGTCGATTATTACTATATGGATATTTGGGATTCAAATAATGACGCACCTTACGGTTCAGATATGTATGTATGGAAATACCCTAAACTTGATACCATAATCACTATTGATACCATAGTTGGGCCTGATACGACTTTTGATACAACGATAAATGCACACTCCTATTTTGACCGCAATTATTATAATACAGTCTCAGGAGATTTAAAACTCGACATCTGGATTTCCCGTATTTATACGGATAAGATTGAGTATCTCAGGGAGGATGGCGCGCTATGGGGTACGTTTCTTGATGCTCATGGAGTTATCCACAGCTATCTTGACAGGGTTCACGCACGTATGACCGATATGGCACTTGTCCCTCCCAGGGCATTTTCTATTGGTACAAATGAGTTCACAACGAAGTGGCACAAAGATTTCAGTCCAGAAACAATTGACAGCAGTCTGGATGCATATTTATGTTTTGATCAACTCAATACAAACTGGTTACGTCATTTTATACTAGGCGATGCAGGACCTCACAAGTGGCAGTCACAGCTTCAGGCAGGGCCCTATGGTAATATCAATAGTGGAGCATTTAAAGGCAGCCCATTTGGCGGAGAAAACGATTCTGATAATATCTACCCTGATTATTCTGAAGATATCCGGGGGTATGAATGGGCAAGCCTGTTTGAGCATTCAGGTCCGGGAGGACATCTTTTTGATCAAAGGGGGGATGCCTGTATACCATATAACGGAGGTTTCGCTAATCTTAATCCCTGTTCTTTGTGGGTGGTAGATTCAGTATTTGAAGGGGGATATAACGGCAATGTACATTTAACAAGGAACCACGATAAAATATCACTTGACTATGGTTTTAATAACGCATCCTGGGTGGATACCCTTCTGGACACAATAAACCATCCTGAAGGTCCATATGATGTGTATGTCTGGTATGTACGAAGCGATGGAAACGATAAATCATACTTTAATGTTTATGTCGGCAACTCTAAAAGATGGCAATACGAATGTGAGGTTGATCAGAGTGTAGATTATGAACCTTACGGCACGAACTGGCATAAACTCCATTTAAAGAACGGTCCAGTATACTGGAATTATAATCAGAGAATTGATATTTTT
>JAUVGS010000334.1 GCA_030593665.1 Chitinivibrionales bacterium
ATTCTGATTTCTGACTACTTTTTTTATAATAATTACTTCATTCGAACAACTTCACTTATTGCCCCTTTAAACGGTGGAAACAGCACACCTTTTTCAGTAATAATAGCAGTCACCAATTCATGCGGTGTGACATCAAACGCAGGATTGTATACCGGCACACCTTCCGGGCCGGTCTGTTTGCCGAACCCATTAATAATTTCATCGGGAGAGCGTTCTTCAATAGGAATTTCTTTACCCGTCGTAATTGAAACATCAAAGGTGGATAGGGGTGCAGCTACATAGAATGGGACAGCATGCGCTTTTGCAACTAAGGCAACGCTATACGTTCCGATTTTATTCGCCGTATCTCCGTTTGCTGCAATTCTGTCAGCGCCGACAATAACCGCATCAATCTTGCCCTGAGCCATCACAGAGGCAGCCATATTATCACAAATGAGTGTAATTGGTATGCTGGCCTCTGTTAGTTCAAAGGCTGTTATACGGGCACCCTGGAGCAATGGGCGTGTTTCATCAACAAACACATGAAATATTTTATCCTTCTCTTTACCGATATAAACCGGTGAAAGAGCAGTACCATATTCAACGGTTGCCAGTCCACCGGCATTGCAGTGTGTCAAAATGGTATTGTAATCTTTTAGAATTTTAAAACCGTTCTCCCCTATTGCGATGCAGGCCTGTTTATCCTCTTCAAGTATTCGTTTGGCTTCACTGAGTAACTGGTCTTTCAACTCACAAACTGACAGAGAGGTTCCAAGGGACGCAGTGTATGATATCATTCTGTCAAGTGCCCATTTTAGATTAACCGCAGTTGGTCGGGCTGTATTTAAATAGTCAGCTTTTTCCTTTAACCGGGTATCAAATTCTTCGCGGACACCTGATTCTGAAAAATCTTTCACTCCCAGATACAGGCCGAATGCCGCTGCCACACCAATAGCGGGTGCTCCGCGTATTGCAAGAGTCTTTATCGCATTATACATTTCTTCAATTGTTGCAATATCCTTATACAGCAGCTCAGTTGGCAGCTTTGTCTGATCCACGATTCGAGCGGTATTATTTATCCATTCTATTGTTTTTAATCGCGCCATGTATTTGTTATTCCTTGTCTCTCACGCTATCATTTCCCTAACGCAGATAAACTGCAAGTAAGTACCTTCACGAAATTATTTTCTACCCTGAAGGGCATCCTGTGCCACATTGTGCCCCTTGAGGGTAAATAGAGATTCTTGGAAATTTATTTCTTAGTATCTCTTATGCCCTTCAGGGTAAAAACACGAAAATAATGTCTAAGGTACTAATCATACTCTGGATCAATATAAATCGAAAGGAGTGGATTACATCCTCTTTAATGTGAATTGACATGTGTTGTTTCTAAAAATACATAATTCGGTTAATAAAAAAGGACTGATTATTCAGTCCCTTAGTTTTATACTTAACCTGTAAACGGTTACTACGTTTCTAACTGCTTTCTTCCGCTTGAACCTTTCCGGCATCAATAATCTTGGCAGTCAGTTCGCCTGGTACCGGATCATAATGGGAGAATATTTTTGAGTAAAAGCCGCGTCCCTGTGTCATCGAGCGCAGTGATTGCGAATAGGTTTGAATCTCCGAAGCAGGAACCTTTGCATTGATTGTCTGATAATTGCCATCGGGATTTATACCGCCGATTCTCCCCCGTCGTGAAGAGAGATCGCCCATAACATCACCGGTATATTCTTCAGGAACCGTGACCTTCAGATCAACGATCGGTTCAACCAATATCGGCGCAGCCATCTCGAACGCCTTTTTAAAGACCTCACGGCCGGCAATCTGGAAAGCGATATCTTTTGAATCAACCGGATGGGTTTTACCATCGACAAGACTTACCTTTACATCAACAATTGGATAACCGGCAAGGATACCTTCAACCATTTTTACCTTAATACCCTTATTAACACTGGGGCGTAACGGCTGATCAATCACACCGCCGACGATCTTATCGACGAATTCATATCCTTCACCACGATCTCTCGGCTCAAGGTCGATAAATACACGTGCATACTGGCCGGCGCCTCCGCTCTGTTTTTTATGGGTATATTCGACATATTTTACCGGTTTGGTAACGGTCTCCCGGTAGGAAATTTTCGGCTTTTTTCGTTCGACATCTATTTTAAAACGATTCTTCAGGCCAGCCAGGAGAATTTCAGTATGAATATCTCCACGGGTTGATAAAATTGACTGATGAATATCAGCGTGATATGCATAAGTAAAGGTCGGGTCCTCTTCCTTCAGTTTTTTCAGCCCGGCACCTATCTTCTCTTCATCACCCTTCTTGGTTGCGGAGATTGCGACTCGCACCAAGGGTTCATCAAATTGAATCTCCTTGAATTTTACCGTATTACCTTTTGCAGCAAGCGTATCGTTCGTATGGGTGTCTTTCAGCTTCAGGAGCGCACCGATATCACCGGTTGTTATCTCCCCACTCTCTATCTTTTCCGAACCACGCAGATAATGCATACTGCCCAGTCGTTCGGAATGACTCTGGGTATTATTCCGAATTTCCTGCCCGGTTGCGATTGAGCCGCTGAATACGCGGACAATATTCACTTCACCAACATGCTCCTCAGAGATTGTTTTAAAAACAAACACTGCGGTCGGTTCTGAAGATGAGCAGGCAACTTTGTCTCCATCAACTGTTTCAACTTCAGTACGCTTGTCAGCACCGGGGCATAGATTCACCAATGTATTTAATACCAAATCGGTACCGATATTTTTAGTCGCGCAGCCGCAAAGTAATGGATATACGAGTCCTTCAGCCACACCCTTTGCCAGTCCCTTTTCCATTTCTTCATCGGTAAGTTCACCCGCTTCAAAATATTTTTCCATCAGCTCTTCATCTGATTCAGCGATCGATTCCATTAGTGCAGCCCTGATACTTTCAACAGTATCGGCAAGGTCGTCAGGAATATCTATTTTCTTTCCTTTTCCATTGCCGCCGGATGAATATTCATAGGCAACCTTCGCGATAAGATCAACAATACCTTTGAAATCAGCACCTGCACCTATAGGTATCTGTAGAGGTGCAACCGAAGTACCGTAAGTTTTTTTAACCGCATCAAGTGTCTTCTGAAAATCAACATTCTCACGGTCCATACCGTTAATGAAGAACATTTTAACAGCACCGCTGCTGTTAACGATACGGGAAACCAGTTCAGTACCCACCTCAATTCCTGCAGAGGCATCAATAAGAATCATTGCAGTTTCTACAACGCTCATCGCCGCATGAACATCGCCCAGAAGGTCCAGGCTGCCAGGGGTATCGAGAAGATTTATTTTTACATTATTCCACTCACAGGTTCCTAACGACATGGAAATAGTCATCTGACGTTCTTTCTCATCAGGACGAGTATCAAAAATACTGGTACCATTATCGATGTTTCCCTGTTTA
>JAUVGS010000337.1 GCA_030593665.1 Chitinivibrionales bacterium
CCCCTTCAAAAAGTTCAGTGCCTTCAATTTCCGCAACACCACAGTTTCTATTAATATTTGCGCCGGTAGGTTCTTCATTAACGGTAGTATAAGTAGCCTGTAATGTCTCAAAAACTTTTTTACTTATATCAGTAAAGGCACCGTTCGCAGCATCCAGGACAAGGTGCGTATCGGCAAGAATCTCCGGCATATTTTCGGGAAGTACGGAAAGGATAAATTGCGTACCTTCCTCCACCACATTTTCCGCAGTTGAAACAGTGCCATCTTTTTCAGGCAGCGATTCCATCATACAATAATTAAACATATATGCAGAAAGCACATAATCACCGAATGCACCTTCCGGCAGGAGTTTTTTCCCATCGACAAAAAACTTAATACCATTCTGATTTGATGGATTATGGCTTGCAGTAAGCATTGCTGCTCCGCGGTATCCCTTCTGCAACATAGTATACGGCACCAGCGGTGTCGGCACCACTCCCAAGTCAAGCACATGCAGTTTCGCACGATTAAAACCGCCGATGACAGCAGTATTCAACCGCCAGTCATACGCTTTATCTCTGCCATCATTGCCGATGATAACAGTATCGTTCTCCTGCAACACCCCTTGTTCAAGAAGGGTCTTCGCAAAAGAGAATGAGGTTGTCTCAACGAGCTCAGGAGTAAAGGCATTATCGTTAAGCAACGCGCTGATAAATCTTTCTTTGTTTTCAAGAACTACTTTTCCCCGTATGCCGTCGGTTCCCATGAAATTTATCCGGGACATCAGATACGCTGTCCGAATTCTTTCTTCCTGCGGCAGGGATGCATTCAGGTACAATGAAACCGCTTTACTGAAATCAAAAGCAACCGGGTATGGGTACTCCCCGATAACATCCGCTGCTAACAATTGCTCGATACTTTCAACAGGAATTTCAAAAAAAAGCGATGCGTTCGTTTCAATCAGCCTGTCATCCTGTAACAACCAACCATTGACAAGGTGGGATACGAGAAAAATTTTTCTCTTGCCGAGGTCGGCAAGTTTGTCTTTATATTTTCCAATGAGCTGTTCAAATTGTGCACTATCCATACCATTCCTTTTGCTTCATTTCCCCGTTAATAAAAGAAAAACCAGGAAAATCTAACGCGGGATAAACCCGCAAGTAAGTTCCTTATCAGATTTCTTTCTAACCGAAGAAAGCATTCGGAATAAAGTATTGTAACAAATAAATTTGTAACCAATACCTAAAAAATAAGAAAGCAATCTGTAAGGTACTAAAGACTTCCCTGGCCTACAATATACAATAATTGACTATTTTCACTCTGTCAGATTGAGAAAATATTACTTCCCCATGATTACTTCAACGGTATGCTCTTTACCATCAGCGAAAGCAGGAATCTTATTGCCTTCAACAGGCTGACCATCAACGGTCACCGCTTTCACACCATACTCAACATGATCAGGATTTTTTACGGTTATTGCATACGTTGCGCCTCTGAATATTCTGCTCGCGGTAAAACCATCCCAGGTATCCGGTATACAGGGGTTGATAATAAGGCCGTCATACCACGGTTTAATACCGAGAATAAACTCCACACCACCGAAAAACATCCAGGGAGCCGTACCGGTAAGCCAGGAGTGGCCTGCCTGGCCAAATTCTTCATGCGCCGGGCCTGTAGTATATTCAGGATACACATACGGTTCAACGACAAAGTGGTCCTGATCTTCGGAAAGATTCTCGGGTAACGTCTTAAAATACTGATCATAGGCGATATTACCACGGCCAAGAATGGTATTTGCCTGAATAAACCAGGTGACCGGATGATTGAAGATTGAGGCATTCTCCTTTTTACCGGGAGCTTCGCGAGTCGCTGCACCAATCGATGCATCGGATCGTATATAATGGGGGCCGCAGAGAACCGGGCCACATTTTGTGTCCAGATGCTCAAGTACCGAATCAAGGCACTGTGTGGCATGTTCAGCTTCTGCAACCTTACCGATAACGGCCCAGGTCTGTGAATTAAGATAGATCGCGCCCTGTTCGTTCTCCTTTGAACCTTCAACGCGGCCACTGTCGTTTGTAAAACGGTGATACCAGCCGCCATCCCAGCAATATGTATTAAGTGCATTCTTTAATGTTTTGTAGATATTCCTGTATTCTTCAATTTTATCTGCATATTTCTTAATTAGAGAATCCTCAGGTGCATATTCGTACATTTCAATGACATATTTAATGGCCACGGCAAGCTGCTCTGCTACCATCATGGACTCACCTTTACCTTCAGTGCCACACTCATTAAGGTCATCATTCCAGTCACCGCCAAGCATCAGTGGAATGTCTCTTTCGGAACGACATTTCCACACCTTGTCCATACCCACAAACAGATGTTCAAGGACAGTACCTTTCTTTTTCGATTTTACATAAGCCGGGATATCATCCCAACACGGTACGACACTGTCATTAAAACCGTTTGCACAATGCCTGACATTATCGATCACTTTCGTGGAAACTTCATGGATACTTCGATAGGGAACAACTTCAGAAAAAAGATCATAGTCAGCGGTCTCACGGATATAGTATGCAAGAGCAATACCCATCCAGAGAGGATCATCCGAATGATTAGTAAAAATATGCCCTTCATTCTGAGCACGGTAGTAATGGTGATACACATATCCATTGGCAAACATATGAGCAAAAAGCTCCTTGATCAATCCTTTCGATCCTTCAGGTTCGAACATGATAAAACCAAGAAGGTCCTGAGCAGCATCACGATAACCCACACCGTATGAAAGACCAAGGTGATACCGTGAAGCGTCACGTGAACACCGGAATGTTGTTTCAAGCTGAATTTTGTTCCATACATTAATGGAACGGTTAATTTTAGGCTCCGGCGTATCAACGGTTACCTTTGAATACAGGTCATCATAATACTTACCAACTTCATCAAAGCCTTTATCGACCCGTTCAAGGGATGACCATTCCTTCATGAGAGCGGGAATTTGAGTTTCATAAGCTTTATCCAGACGGTCTGCAATACCGACAATAATACTGAATTCGATTTTCTCACCGGCTTTAAGGGTAAGGTTATGCTGCAATGCACCGCAGAAATGACCGGAAGTACAGTTAGAATTAGTAAGTTTACCATTAATAATTGTCAAAGGATTCTCTTCAGAACGATATACGGAGCCCATAAATTTTTCACGGTTTGTATCCCAACCTGCAATCTGCAAGGTACTGGTGATAAAAGCAACTTTACCCCAGCAGCCATCATCTTTTTCCTGCTCATCCTCAGGAAGATAGGAGATACCAATCTTATTTTCTGCGATAATAGCGTTTGCTTTTTCATTATAGTGAGCTTCTTTAAAATGGGCATTATTAGGCTGCTCAATAAGGTCATCCAAAGCATCGCCGGGAACAAACTCAACATAGGGGAAAAGAG
>JAUVGS010000099.1 GCA_030593665.1 Chitinivibrionales bacterium
CAAGTGTTGAAACTGCTTTCAACTTATTGGAGACAACAATAATCTTACTCCATATAAAGATAAGTATCAGTGTAAAAAAGAAAAAAGTAATTGTCCAGAATATTTTTAATATTTCCATGGAATTAGTATACCACTAATTATTGATGAGTACTACCGGATTAAACGGTTTTACCGGATTGGCACAACCCACAAGATATGTTTTTCCCCAAAATAAAGCAAGTTTCCGGTTTTTTTTACCGGAATTGTCACTCTGTCATAAAAATTCGTAAATTCGTACCTTTTTCACCTATCGGCACGACAACTTTTCCACCACAGCCGGGACAGAGACCCTCATAGGCAGTTCCGGATTTATTCTTATAAATACGCCCATACAGGTTACAGCATTTGAAATAAATACCCACAAAGGGCTTTTTTTCATGTCTGTTTTTATCTTTCCGGCGCATAGGTAATAAATAATAGATTTTTAAAAAAATTCAAGGGTTTTGTTGCAAAGGGATAAAATATTATGTAACCGTTCACAGGTTTCGGGTTTAAAGGTTAAATAAAAGCAGAATGGCCTTTATAATTATTGCTCATTCAGTCGAAAAAACAGTTTTACCTGCTTTCCGGGCGGACACTAATTACTCAATATCTTATGGGAATTCGAAAGTCATCTCGTATCTCGCTTAACGTTTCTCGTTACTCGCATTTACGCATAATGCTTTAAAACACTTTCTCAGTCAGTATTTATTTTACCTCTTAGCCATGGTTCTATCGTTTTAAGGAAAAAAGTATTGCTGTATTAATATGGAAAATAAAAAGCTCATATTCCACATCGACATGGACGCTTTTTTTACGTCTATCGAGCAGCGGGACAACCCTGAACTCAAAGGCAAGCCGGTTATTGTCGGGGCTCTCCCCGGCAACCGGGGAGTAGTGTCGGCGGCCAGTTACGAGTCACGGAAATACGGCATACATTCCGCTCTGCCGATCAGCCAGGCATATGCCCGTTGCCCCCATGGGATCTACTTACGTCCGCGGATGCGTGTCTATTCGCATGTGTCAAAAGAGGTCATTACTATACTTCGATCATTTACGCCGCTCATTGAGCAGATATCCATTGATGAGGCATTCATGGACATGACTGGAACCCGGAAACTCTGGGGGCCTCCGCGCAAAGCCGCTAAAACTTTAGCTGAGGAGATTAAAAATAATCTTGATCTTACTGCCTCTATCGGTATCGCTCCCAATAAATTTCTCGCCAAACTGGCTTCTGATATGGATAAACCAAATGGAATTACTCAAGTGCCGTTTGAGCCGGAAGCAATTATTGCATGGCTGGCACCGCTTGAAGTCTCAAAAATCTGGGGAGTCGGCAAAAAGACACAGCTTGCCTTGCACGCACTGGGTGTACGTCATATTGGTGAATTACAGAAAATACCACCTGGGGAGCTTGAAAACCGATTCGGTAAACAGGGACTCGGCCTGTGTAACCTCTGCCGCGGTATTGATTCACGGGATATCAAAGAACCTGAAAAAGCAAAATCAATTTCACGGGAGCATACCTATAACACGGATTCATTCGACAGGGATGAATGGTATACGACAATACTCTCATTGGCAAGGGATGTGGCAAAAAGGGCGCGCAGAGCACAACAGAAGGGTAAAACGATATTTCTTACCTATCGAACATCTGATTTCAAACGGCACACGCGTCAGGTCTCACTCGACCGGCCGACAAATCTTGCCAAACAGATCTATGAACACGCCGGTATACTGCTTAAGAAAGATATCCCGCAGTTAAAAGGTCTTCGCATTATTGGTGTTGGCATCACCAATTTTGATGATGCTCTTCAAACAAACCTGTTTGAAGATGAAAAAGAGATCAAAGCGTGGAATGCTTCAGAGAAAGCGATGGATGTCATTGCCGAGCGATTCGGCAGTGATGCGATTTTCCGAGCGAGGGAGATGCGTGTGAAAAGGGAAAAGAAATTAAAGTAATTGGTAATAAAAATAACCTGTAATATTTTATTCATTATGATAAGCCTCATTGTCTGCTCAATTAAAGACCCTTCCTGGAACGACCATGAACGTAACGTAAAGGCCACCATTGGCATTGAATACGAGTATATCCGTATTGACAACCGTGATAATAGTTATTGCATATGCTCAGCTTATAACGAGGGGGTATCACGAGCTCAAGGCGATATCCTCGTGTTCGTCCATGAAGATGTTTTTTTTCTCGAACGGGAATGGGGGGCGGCGTTAACAGGCAAAATGTTTGGCGATAGTTCTATCGGCCTTATCGGGGTGGCCGGAACCCAGTACCTTTTTTCAGACAATCGCTATTGGGGCGCCGCCGGAGCGCCCTTTACCCGGGGACGGGTTGTTCAACTTATGGATGACAAAGAAATGATCTCTGTTTTCAACCGGGATAAAAACGATGCCGATGTCGTTGCGGTTGACGGGTTATTTTTTGCGGTAAGAAAGAACCTCTTTGAAAAGGTCTCATTTGACGCAGAAACCTTTGATGATTTTCATTTCTACGACCTCGATATTTGTATGCAGATACGCAAGCATGCCCGCTGTCTTGTCACCTGGGATATTTTGGTGAAGCATGAATCTATCGGTGTTACCGGGGAGGCTTTTTTACAGGCCGGAATGAAATTTCTTAATAAATGGAAAGATGAACTACCGGTATCGTGCTCCGATGCTGTACCGACTTCATATGAATCACCCGGGGTAAAAAATTGGGTATTGAAAGGTCCTCTGCCGCCAACAATACTCGATTAAACCATTACCGATTTATTGTGAAAGGAAAATGTCTTCGAGCGTAGGATTTCATACACGCGCCGGATACCACCCGGCAGTTTTTCAATGAGCCTTCTCTCCGTAGGGTCATGATTCAAATCGCCGTTGTAAAATCCATCAACCAGGTCGAGTATTTCTCCGGCAGTAAGTGGTGAGCCTATCTCCTCAAGGAGACCGGTTAATTCATATTCAAAATTTGTTCTTAAATTATCATAATCAACCACAACAACCGGCGTTTGAGTGCATTCATTCAGGAAACGGATATTGTACTCATACCAGAGCCTCAACCCGGCTTCAAGCGGAATGCCATTGCGTTTTTTCAGAGAGATAGCTACACCGATTGGACTTCGCAGGCAGTAAATTATCGTATATAAACTCCTGCAGTATCGTTCCCAGTGTGCGACAGTGAGACACAATCGGGGGTCTTTGATGAGGTCACCGTTAAATATTTCAGTAAATCGCTTTATATGAGATGAAACCTTAATGCCGGCTAATGTGATTTCCTGCATAACTGGTGGATTATACCAGGTGCCGCCGGCGAGCTCAATAATTTTATCATTAATTAATACTGGCCAGATATTCTCAAAATGGCCCTTTTCATTATCAAGCCTGCTCTCATTGTTGTTAAGAAGGGGATGTGAGGTACCGAGTGAATACCCACATCTGTTCAGCAATCCTGCCACACAACTCGTGCCGCTTCTATGCATTCCTGTAATTGCAATCATAATTCGATCCTATTTAACAATAACTCATGTCTCATTATTTCTTACATTATTTATATCGGCAGAACAACAATTTTTTTGTAGCAGTTTTAGGGGAAATACTGAAAATATCTGGTTTAAAGGAGGGGAACCTTTCTCTACCTGAATAAAAAATCAATAGTAATCTATTTCTGTAACCGTTCACAGGTTCAGGGTTCCCATTCAAAGGTTAAATCATCTTTTTCTGTGAAAAACGTTGTGATGATGCTTGAGTTTGTAAATATTCTTTAATTTTCCCTCCTTCAATAAAGCTTTGGAGGACACGAGATTTTTTATTTCAACCTTGAACCCTGAACCTTGAAACCCCTGAACGGTTACTTCTTATCTAATCTATTCTTATCATCCTTGAACAAACCCAGGAACCGGTGCTCATACAGCTCATACAATTTCCACCGATCCAGTTCCTCTTTTAATTTATTCGCTTTTGTCTTATCCTGCTTTACCTCGTCAAAGAGCCGTTCGATTTTATCCATTATATTATGCGGGACTTCATCCTCCTCGACATCCGGTGCTTCTTCCTCCTTCTCCATAACCGAAGGAAAATACTCTTTAATCCGGTCTTCAATTGCAGCAAGCTGTTTATCCACGACCCCAATACTTTCTTCAAGGTCATTGTGGCCAAACGAATGGCCAAGGATACCCTCGAAGGTTTTTATAATCTCAAGTGATGCTTTTGGATAGGACAGGTTGCTGGCAAATGAAGGAATTGTTCCTAAAAGACAGCAGGCGTCAATATCCCGTGTTGCCGCCACACCGAGAAGCAGGCCATTCTGGCCGGCAATGTAACCGTCAGGCATCGGCGCAACATTAAAATCAACTATATCTATGAATGCATCGGGATTATTCACTGCACTTAACACTTTCGATGGTGCCTTATGACTCATGGGCTGTGCAAAAGCGGCAGCAGTGAAAATGCGTTTTACATGATACTGCTCTGCGATATTTAAAATCGTTTTTATTATGGTAATACCATCTTTGCCGCCAACCTGTGCATTACTTTCAAAAATGATGGCACACGGATCCTTGTGGTAGTAAAAAACAGCACCTGGTATTTCAGGGAGCTGCGCGGCGCCACCCTTGACAATTATAGAATCCGGAATAAAAAATGAGGCCATATCAATCTCCGCAAAAACCCTTGCCTCAAGTTTTGTCCGTAAATAATCCATGGCAATAATACCGACATTACCCATCCCCGGCCATGCGGCAAACATCGTAGGAAGTTTCTCAAAATTTACTTCTTCAAAAATTCTCATTAACAATACGCTCCTTTATACTAGTACGTTATAAAACCATACTATATTTTACTCTAGTTTCACTAGGGTTGCAAATACAATTTTATTTTTTAACCATAGTTACCGAAAAAAATGGCATTGTTTACAAAGAAATTAATACTTGCCCCCATGGCCGGGATATCAGAAACCGTTTTTCGGACACTGTGCCGAAAACATGGTGCTGATATGGTTTTCTCCGAGATGGTCAGTGCTGAAGGCATCCGTCATAATGCCGGGAATACGACGGCATTAATCCACTTCAAGGAAGAAGAACGTCCGATTGGTATCCAGTTATTCGGCGCCAATCCGAAACACCTCGCCTATGCCGCACAATATGTTGAAGAACATGCACAGCCTGATTTTATCGACCTCAACAGCGGCTGCCCGGTTCCCAAAATTGTCAAGAAGAACGGCGGCGCCGCTCTTATGAAAGACCGGAAACTTTTTGAGAATATCCTGACTTATATGGTAAAAGCGGTACAAACACCGGTGACCGTTAAAATCCGTTCAGGCTGGTATAAACATGACTGGATAGACATTGAACTGGCAAAAATTGCGGAAGCATGCGGTGTTGCTGCAATTACCCTTCACCCCCGATCGAAAACCATGGGTTTCTCAGGACACTCTTTCTGGGAACGCATCGCTCTTGTTAAGCAAACGGTGAGCATCCCCGTCATTGGTAACGGCGATATCACTGCACCTCAGCATGCTATAGACATGTTTACAAAAACCGGTTGCGATTCAATTATGATCGGTAGAGGGATCTACGGTAATCCCTGGATATTTAATCAAATCAAGCAACTCATTTCCGGAAATGAACCAACCCCTCCTTCTATAAAAGAAAAACTCGAAACTGCAATAATCCACCTTGATTCTTATATACAGCAGTGGGGAGAAAAACCGGCATCACGGGAGATGAAAAGGCATATTTCCTGGTATGTTAAAGGGATGCTTGGAGCATCGACCATACGGGATAAGATTTTCAGGGCTGAAAGTACAGGGGAGTTGAAAAAAGTTGTTGGGGAGCTTTCTAAGTATTAACAGTTTTGGAATGTCCTTACTTTTGCAATTACCTCAAATATTTAGTACTTCTAAATGGTAATTTTATCTGGGGTTGGTATCTTATTCCGGTATTTTTACTTCAAATATCTTCGGCCAATTCTTTCCGGTGAGATAAAAAGTGTCGGTTTTTTTATTGTAGGCTATGCCATTTAAAACATCCTCCGGGCCGAGCGGGCTGACCTGTTCTAACAGGTTGCCGCAATCAATCATACGGACAACTTTTCCCGTTTCAGGATCAATCTCAAAAATATAATCGCTATACCATACATTGACAAAGATACGATTCCGGGCATATTCCAGCTCGTTAAGCCTGGTTAACGGTTTCCCGCGGAGCAACACCCCTGTTTTTTTCTTCACGGTAAACGCATCATCCCGCCAATACAGGGTATCGCTGCCGTTACTCATGATATAACAGGTTCCATCGGTTGTGATACCCCAGCCTTCACCGGAATAGGTATACATTCCTTTCACTGCTAAATCAGGATAGGAGTAGAGTATGGCTCGTTCACTCCGCCAGGTTAACTGTACCAGTACATTATTTTTCAGAGCGATACCTTCGGCAAAGACATTGTCAACGGGGATGTTTTTCACCAGAGTCCCTTTATCCGCTTCAATCACCCGTAAACTTGACTTGCCACGAATACCGGTACTCTCGTAAATTCTTCCGTCATGGCAGAATAATCCCTGTGTAAAAGCCTGCTTGTCATGACCGAGTGCTCGTAGTATAAACGGTCGTACCGTTTCCACATTAGCAGGCTCTCTCAGTGGTTGTTTGGGTATATCAGATGAATCACACCATCCAAACAGTAAAATACACAAGCATAATGAGATTATATGAAATAAACGATGGATAGAGGGATGTACACTATACATAGTATTCTTGTTATTAAAACCAGAATGACATATCGACAACGATTTCCTTATCAAAAATATCCCATGCTGTTTCAATGGTAAGGCTTCTGCCGAATGCATGATTTTTAATAAGACCCAGCTCAAGTCCGAGACCGATCAGGTGTGAAACCGATGCATTATTCGACAGATAGTTTTTATCGAAGAAAATATCGTTAGTTGATTCTGCAAAGTAGTCATTGGTACCGGCAAAATCGAGTTGATAAAACAGTTTACCATACAGGTTATCAGCATAGAGCCTGCCGCGGTTAATATTTCGTATAATAGGAAATGTGAATGCCGCCCTACTGGTTGAGGTGAGCAGAAATGTATAATCAACAGAATCAATGTCACCAACCTGACCTGAGACCTTCTGGTCGCATTTTATACCATAATTTTCAGTACTGAGACTGAGCGATCCATATTTGAATAACGGGAACGCATGCATACACTCCACACCAAAAGACAAAGAAGTAACTGT
>JAUVGS010000140.1 GCA_030593665.1 Chitinivibrionales bacterium
ATACTATTTAAAACTCAAGGTGTGTATTGTTCAGTAAGGTAATTTTTCTATGGAGAAAATTTTGGAGATTGTTGTTGTTGACGATAAGGTGATGATTACCGACCTCTTTGAAAGCTACATCAAGCTTTCCGGAACAGAGGCGAATATCTATACCTTTAATGATTCTGAGAAGGCTATGGAATTCCTTCACACCAACACGCATATAGACATTGTGATAACCGATTATAAAATGCCCGTCGTGAACGGTCTTGAGTTGCTGGCCGCCAGCCCCAGTGGAGCGACCCGTATTTTAATATCGGGATATGTTTCTGATATTGCCGAAGAAAAATTGTCGGAACTTCATGCGACGTTTTTCGAGAAGCCGGTTCCCATGAAACAGATCGGTAAAATGATTCAAGAGAGAAGTTTAGCGGATAATTAGCAAATAATAGTCTTTGTTAAAAGTCATGAACGCCTTCTTTTTCAAGAAGGCTTTTTTCTTTTAGGACTACAATTGTTTTCGAAAACAAGTATTATAGCAATGCGATGATATCGTTATGTGTCTCGCTCCCGCCAAGCGTTTGGATTTCGCCGGCCGGTATTCCCCTATTCTTCAAGTAGTCAACCAGTTCTGTTTTCAGGTCCGGAACGGTGGTGAGCAAAAAGCCGGTCCCTGCTTCAGCTTCTATCCGGAGCGATTTCCGGGAGCATACGGCAGGAATAAGTATGGTATCGCCCGGTGCGATTCTGCATCTGTCACCATCGGTAATAACCGTGGGTGAGCCGCTGAGAACCGATATAACGGCAAAGGATTTCTTAGGGGGCAGAGTAATGCCTGTGTCCGATGTGAAAAAGTATTCCTCCAGCGCAAAATAGCGGCACGCGGCTCTGAAAAAATGTTGGATTCCTTCAGTGGTTTCAGCAAGTACGGGAGGGATTATACGCTGTGCATGATACGATGTGTCAAGTACCTGTAGAGACTCTTCTATGTGCAGTTCCCGTGAATCGCCATTACGGTCAACACGCCCCCAGTCATAAAGACGAAAGGTCGTGTCCGAAGTTTCCTGAACTTCATAGAGAAGGGTACCGTCAAGAATTGCATGAACGGTACCGGCAGGTATGAACAGCACATCACCCGATGCAATCGGTATTCTGCTTAGAAGGGATTCGAGGGTGTTTTCCCGGATACCGCAGCGAACATCTTCAAGCGTTACCCCATCCTTGAAACCGACAATGATTTCTCCCTGTGGTTTTACCCCGGCAATATACCAGCATTCTGTCTTGCCGAAATTCCCCCACCCGTTTACACGTGCCTGCTCATCATCCGGATGTACCTGCACGGACAACCTGTCATGCGCATCAATAAATTTAAAAAGAAGGGGAAAGAAAGGTGTTGCCGGAATGGTTCCGGCAAGATCCGCTGTAAACTGTTCCAGAAGCTTCTGCAGGGAAAAGGTGTCGAACCCGTTTGTTATACACTGAGAGGTATCGGCGCCGTGGCCGGATAATTCCCATGATTCTCCGATTTGACTGTTTGCAGGAATATCTTTTTGCAGGGTTGTTTTAAGGTCCTGACCACCCCACAGTTTTGCTTTATACAGCGGTTTGAATGAGAGTGGTTTAAAGGGTACGTTCGGTTGTGTCATTGTTCCTTGTCCAGCACCTCTTTCTGGAACGTTTCATATGAATCATAGAGGTAGCCGTCGAATACAATATCAAATTTCAACGTTTCAAAAATAAAATTCACATATTCATTGGAAGATATCAGGTAGATAGCTCCACCGGCTTTTTTTACTTTATTGAGATTATAGACGAGAGCGCCGATACCACCGCTGCAGATGAAAGTAACCTCGTCAAGATTAAATACAATATGGTAAAAACCTTCTTCGATAATTAAATTAATTTTTTGATCCAGGATACGGGCACTTTCCCAGTCAATTTTACCTGATAATTTGACAATCTTGAACTTACCGGCAGTTGTAATTGATGATTCCAAAGCAGTTTGTCCTTTCCTCATATAGAATAGTACATTATGTCCTTAGTAAGTTGACCCGGAAGAAACTATTTCACCTCTTCGTAGTCAGCGTCTTCAATGCTCTCTCCTTCTGATTGGTATCGTCCAACCGATTCTTCCGGCTTAGTCCGTTGTGAATCTTGAATACGATTGCCTTTCGAAAAGATGGACAATACCATTTTGACAGCCAGATAGAAAGGGAATAATTTTACCAGTAATCCAAACATGGCACATTACTATTTTAAAATGTGAAATGGTTATTGTCAATATTATTCAATGATTTTCGCATTATATGTCTAATATAAATAACTCCATACTAAAATAATTTACTAGTTATTCAAAAGGACGAATAATATCGCATTAACGGTATGAAAAATATGGGGATTATCTGATTGCAGGGACAAACAATAATTTATCCTATACTTCGTAATATAGGAAATCCGGAAGAATAACGGCGCAATCGACTTGTTTTATTATTGCAGTATGCTACTGCGGTATATAGTGGGATAAATTATTTTTTAGACATGTACCTACCGTAACATTAGTGGCAAGATGAAAGGATAGAACTTATGAGTGTTGATATTAGTGAACTGAATGAACGAATTAAGGAGGAGAGCAGTTTTGTATCTCTTCTCAAGAATGAGATGGGAAAGGTTATTGTCGGGCAGAATAAAATGGTCGACCGGTTGCTGATCGGTCTTCTCTCAAACGGGCATATGCTTCTTGAAGGCGTTCCCGGCCTTGCAAAGACCTTGGCGATCTCCACGCTTTCAAACGTTGTTAACACCGGATTTAAAAGAATTCAGTTTACCCCTGATCTCCTTCCGGCAGACCTTATCGGTACGATGGTATATAATCAGAAGACCGGGGAATTCGTCCCCAAAAAAGGGCCTGTTTTCACCAACTTTGTGCTTGCCGATGAGATAAACCGCGCGCCAGCCAAGGTGCAGAGTGCTCTGCTTGAAGCGATGCAGGAGCGGCAGGTGACTATTGGCGATACAACGTATCCGCTTGAGAATCCGTTTATGGTTATGGCTACCCAGAATCCTATCGAACAGGAAGGGACTTATCCGTTGCCGGAAGCGCAGATTGACCGGTTTATGCTTAAATTGAAAATTGATTATCCAACCCGTGATGAAGAGCAGCAGATTCTTGATCGGATGGCAACAGGAACCGTGCCCGATGTCGACAGCGTTATTTCTGTTGATAAAATCATATCCGCTCGCGCGGTGGTGAATGACATCTATATCGACCCAAAGGTTGAGGAGTATATCATTAATATTGTATTTGCGACACGTAAACCGGCCGAGTGCGGTCTGGAGGAGCTCGCCGGACTTATTGAATATGGCGCTTCACCGCGAGCGACCATTTTTCTTGTCCAGGCGGCACGTGCCCACGCATTTATCCGCGGCCGCGGGTATGTCACACCGGAAGATATCAAGTCGATTGGTATGGATGTGCTTCGTCACCGTGTTATTACCACCTATGAAGCGGAAGCGGAAAATGTCAGCGCCGAAGATATTGTCCGGAAGGTTTTTGACAATGTGGAAGTGCCATAGTATTATACGGAAGAACACCTCACGTCAGTATACCAAACGTATTTCAGCGAAACCGGTAGTATGATGAAATGGTTTTTAATCCTTCTTGTTATTGTTTGCAGTATGCGTGCAGAAAAGATTCTTATTTATGATGAGGAGAAAGGGATCATTTTTGTCGATAAGGACAGTGCTGCGCCAAAGAAGACAATAAAGAAACCGCAACCGCAGGAAGAGGCAGTAGTGAGGCCAACGCCCCAAAAAGCCACCGGTATAACCCGCGCCAGAGGGCCTGATGAGATTCATGCAAACAGGAAAAAGGACCCTCCCGAGCTCTATTTTAAATCAGGCCTTGAGTATTACAAGGATAATGATTTCCAGAACGCTCTGAAAAATTTCAAACATGTTGCGGAACGGGATATTAAACCCGAGTATCTTCTCTGGCTGGGTAAGACCTATCGTCAGCTCAATAAAAAAATCCAGATGTTTACCATAATGGAGCGTATTCTTAGAGACTATTTGGAGAGTGACATTGCTGACGATGCTCTTTTTGAGATGGCATTTTATTACCAGATCAATGATAATTATCAGAAAGCAACAGAGACCTACAAACAGTTGATCGAGCAGTATCCGTTCGGACTCTCCTATTCGAGCGGCGATGAATTCCTTGATGTAGCCAGGGAACAGGTGCGACGCATGCGTGGGGAGATGATGTCCGCCATGAAATTTCTCGGTATAAAGGGTGAAGAACTTTCTGACGCCTATAAACAGTTTCAAAGAATACAGAATCTCGGCATTACCGGCGTGGGTGACCCGGAAACCGTCAAGGCCATTAAACGGAAATATAAGGAGAAGCTCAAAGAGGATGAGAATATCGCCGCATCTGCAAAGCAGATGCATCAGAGCAGTAAATACGTACTTATTGCCGGCCTGGTTCTCTTTTTGAATTTTGTTTTTATTATTGTTGCTCGATCGAAAATAGTACAAAACCGCAAGCATCTTGTCGAGCTTCGTGGGATGCTTTCAGATTTACAAAAAGGACAGGTATGATTCCGAAGGAAGTTCTTGAGAAAGTCAGACGCATTGAGATTAAGACCCGGAGTATCGTTAATGATATTCTCTCCGGAGAATACCACAGTGTCTTTAAAGGCCAGGGCATGGAGTTTTCCGAAGTCAGGACCTATAACCAAGGGGATGATATCCGGACCATCGACTGGAATGTAACCGCCCGTGCCGGTGAACCGTATGTAAAGAAGTACGTGGAAGAGCGTGAGCTGACCGTGATGCTGGTCGTTGACGCATCAGCAAGCGGTAATTTCGGTACGGTGGATCAGTTAAAGGCTGAGATTGCCGTTGAACTCTGCGCACTGCTTGCCTTTTCAGCAATAAAAAACAACGACCGTGTCGGCCTGATCATTTTTACCTCGGAAGTTGAGAAATATATCCCGCCGAAAAAAGGGAAGAACCATGTGCTCCGGGTAATACGGGAACTTCTCTATTTCAAACCGGAAAAGAGGGGAACCAATATAACGGAAGCGGTCAATTTTCTCAATCAGGTGCAGCGGAAAAAAGCAGTGGTGTTCTTCGTGTCAGATTTTTTTGCTGCCAATTATGAGTCGGCATTCCGCGTTGCTGCCAGGCGGTATGATATGATATCGGTATCCATTACCGATCCGCGCGAAAACCAGCTCCCGGATGTCGGTCTTATCGAACTGCGCGACCCGGAAACAAATCAGACAATACTTGTTGATTCAGGTAGTAAATCCTTCCGGCAAAAGTTTTCCCGCGACAGTGAAAAGCGCCGCCAGGATCTGAAAACCCTGTTTCGCTCCATCGGAGTCGATCAGATTGAAATTACCACGGCTGAGGATTATGTTGAGCCGCTGGTGAGGTTTTTTAAGAAGCGTGAGCGGTTGATGGCATAAATAATAGATAGCGATAAATAATATTTAAACCTTTCTGGTGGGGACCGGGTCTAAAGTTGAAAGTGCCTAAAGTCCCTCTACGCCGGCGCTAAGCCTTCCAAAAAATATTACTAACCATCTGATTGCACACCCGCGTCGGGGATTGAGTCTGTGGCGATGAGGAGAAACCTCTGCTTCTCACACCACTAATAAGGACTGCAGCTTAGAACTCAGCATCAAATTTCTTTCTAACGATCACAGTCAAGCCTGAATTGTGGATTAAGTCCTGTGATTTTCTCCCGTAAAACGTCGATCAGTTGTATCGCTGTCTGACCCGCTTTGTTTGCCTCTGCCACATTACTGGTATCAAGGGAATCATAGAAAAAGGCATTTCTCTTTCTTCTAAGTTTATCAAATTGCTTCACAATTCCATAGAAATTCCTGCCCAGAATCATGCCTGTGGCTTCAACCACAGTCTTATGCTGCTGACCGTCAGCCGGTAAATATCCATAAGCAAAGAGTAGTGCCCGTCCCGCTCTGAGCATTGCCTGATAGGCAATTGTAGCGGCCCATTCCGGGTCATCGTTTACTACAGCTCTGAACGTATCCAAATCCTTGACAGCACGAGCGATCTGCTGCTCAATCTGTCTGAAATTAGGACGACATTTTTTCAGGAGGCCTTTGTTTTC
>JAUVGS010000046.1 GCA_030593665.1 Chitinivibrionales bacterium
TATATTCCCAAATTCCCTTATAAAATTCTGTATACTTTAAACAAAGAAAGAATCATTGTTTGGGCTATCGCTCATATGCATAGAAAACCGTGGTATTGGCAGTCAAGAATGCGCTAACAAAATAATTGATCAGATGCCTAAAACCGAGGCGTTTTGGAAGGATTCACCTTTTATGAAGTTTCATATTATTACGGGTGTTTGTGCCCTTTAACCGGCACTGCTCATTATTGGAGTTGACACTTCGTGTCAACGGCTCAATCGGGTCGGCTCAACGCCCGCCCCGTTCAACAAAACACCCCACCAAAAACCAACCCCAATTCTCCCATTTTTAGAATTATTCCTTTGCAGGCACAATGAATCTTGTATATTTTTTCTTAGTCCTGAACAAAAGATGTTTCCATTATGAAAATTACATCATTTAAAATAAGCTTTTTCCTTGTAATAATACTTTGCCTGATGAGTGTTGATACTACCTATGCAAAAAAAAGGAAGAAAAAGGTAAAACGTAAATACAGGGGTATTGTGATCAAAAAAGTTGAGCAGAGACCGGATACGCTCAAACCGGTTAAAAAAAAGATAGAAACTTTTCCCGACCCGGTTACAATTCCCGTCTCGGAATGGACAGGTAAAAAGTTCAGGCTGCTTGAGAGAACCAGGATGTTTCAAGAATACGGTTATGAATTATATACCTCACCTCAATTCTCAAAGGGTAAAACGCCAACGGACTCCCGCATTGCACATGCCAACCATCGCTTGAAATATGATCTCTTTAAGGGCACAACTATTACTGCGACGGCAGTAACGGAGATGGATAAGAATGCATATCATATCACCTTTACATCCGATACGATGGATTTAGTAATGTACGGTAAAGCAAGTAAAGGCATTATTGAAGGCATTGCGCTCTTCAGTGACTATGGGGAAGCTGAAAAGCGCTGGAAAGGAAAAACTATCTTTTCACGACGCCGCAGTATAGAAACCTATGATTCGGTTGCCTCATGTTTTTCCAGCGTTAAATTGTCTATTACCGAACCGTTGAAAGTCGTGGCTATCCGGTGGGGTATTACACCTCTGCCGCCGAAATCATTATGGCTTATTGTCGCACGGAAGAACGGTTCCCGTGGATTCATTCCTATCAATTACAGTTGGACCAATGTTTTACGGGAAGAAGGTACTGAAAAGCTCCCTTGGGGAAAGGATATCTTTGAGCATGATCCGCGTGAGATATATGCCTGGGAAGAGTATATCTGGGAGACCATTGACAACCATAACATCTGCACGAATATGACTACTGAACAGGTTCGCTTTTCATGGGGTGAACCGAAGGACAAAAAAACAGAAAAGGCTGGAGATGGTAAAGAGATAACAACCTACATGTACAGCGGTAAGACACTCAGGTTTGTAAACGATACCTTGAGGAGTACCGTAGAATAAATGTAGCCGTTCATGGTTTGGAATTTATTGGTCAGGCTTTAAAGTAGGCGTACCAATTTCAGCGTTCTGCGAACGCTTACGAATAAATTTACTTCTGATAAAGCTTATTCTTCTGAATATAGAGAGCGACCTTTTCAGGCAGCATATATCTGCAGGACTTTCCTCCTTTGATATGTGATCTCAATTTTGATGAACTGATTCCCCACTCCGGCGAGGGAAACGAGATAACCTCAGTTTCGGACAACTCGACAGGTATTCGCATTGCATACCCCGGCCGGTGAGCTACACACAAGGTCACCATGGCAAGAATTCCTTTATACCGGTTCCAGGTACGAATCTCGGATAAATTATCAGATCCGATAATAAAATAGAGCGCAGCATCGGGATGTATCTCCTTTAATGCATGCACAGTGTCAATGGTAAACGAAATACCACCCCGTTTAATTTCTCCATCCCATATACAAAATTTACTATTTCCCATAATAGCACTTTTAAGCATAGAAAGACGGTGACGGGCAGGTACCGTTATGGTCTGTTTCTTATGCGGCTGGATATTCGCAGGAATAAAAAAAACTTTGTGAAGTGAGAAATGTTCGCAGGCTAATTGGGCAACAGCTAAATGCCCATTATGAACAGGATCAAAACTGCCGCCCAAAATGCCTATTCGCGATAATGGAGTTGTTACCACCGTATCCATCCAAAGAAGTGGTTATCTACAGGGATGTCTTTTCTTCGTCTCTATTCTCCGAAGGTATCTTTTGTAATTCACTATCATCAGGTTTATCAATTCGACTGAGTAGTATCTGCGCCTTCTTTTTAACTTCACCATCGGCATCAGACGATAGTAACGTATTTAATACTGCCACAGCCTCACCCGGACGGCTCACCCTAATAAGATTTTTAGCCAGGGACAACTGACAGTCGGGAATATATGACGATTGCGGGAAATTTTCAATGATAATTCGATAATACACAATTGCTGCATCAAATTTATCAATCTTTTCATAAAACCGTGCATTCATGAACTCTTTTTTTACTAACTTCTCCCGGCATTCTGTGAGATATTTTTCTGCACTGTCAACAAAATGACTTTTGGGGAACATTTCAACAAAGTCCTCAAAATCCCTGATAGCTTCACGTGTTTTTACCTGATCACGTTCATATGAATTCGATTCCTTGTAATTACAGATGCCAAGAAGAAAATGAGCTTCTTCACTAAAAGACGAATTAGGAAAATCCTGAATAAGTATTTCAAATTCTATACTCGCCTGTATTGGTTGCTTTGTGGCCAGATATGCCTTACCGAGAAAATAGAGCGCGGTATCCATTGCTGCATGACCGGTACAATTCATCTTGACTTGGTCTAAAATAGTCTTTACATCATTGTAACGCTTTTTTTTATACCGTGCTTGTGCACGTTCTATCTTTGCCGAACAATCAAAACGCTTTGCCCTTTTTTTAGCGAATGTATTCTCAACACCCAAAAAAAGCAGTATAAAAATAACGACTATTGATAGTATTCTGTCTCTCATAGGTAGTATCCCTGTTGACAAGTACGATAGCTCCTGGATAACATTGTATAAAAGCAGAACGGTCATTGGGATGCCCCTTCTGCTTAAAACACTGTAATCTGCATGAACGATTTTGTTTGAATTGTTGATAACTTTTAATAAATTGCACTATAATATACTGTATGCGGGAATAAAACGGGTTAACAATACACTGGTGTGCACGCAACAGATTGTTACATATTACGCACATAGGGCGGAATTTATTGAGCGGGAAAATGCCGGGAAAAAATTATTGGCTAATCTCAGCAAGGTATTTTTTTGCACGGGGAACATATTCACTGCCCGGATACCTGTTTGTCAACCGTTTGAACTCATCGGCAGCCATGCCGTTCTTCCCCATTCTTAAATAACTGAGTCCTAATTTCAACTGTGCATCATCTGCTTTTGATGTGTTCTTATATTTGAATACTTTATTGAAAGAAGCAATCGCGTTTGCATAGTCACCCTTTGCATAGTAGCATTCACCGATCCAATACTGCGCTTTATCACGATAGTCACCTTCCGGAAATTTCTTTAACAGATCGGTAAACAGCTCCATCGCCTTATCATAGGTGCGTTTATCAAATGTCCGCAAGGCACTCTGGTAATGATCATATTCAGATGACGTTATCAGGGATGACGCATCAGACGGTGAAAATACCGCAGATTTCTTCTTTTTCCTGCCGACACGGATCTGGGGAAGGATTTCAATAGCCGCCATCTGCTCATGAAGATCCTTAAATGCCTCTATCAGCAATGAAAGCCGGTTTTCAAGCTCCTCAATTTTGGCTAACGATACACTTGACACCTCTTCAGACAGAACCATCAGACGATGATCAATGTCCGCAAGTTTTGTATTAATCATCTGTACATCAATCTTTGCTTCCTGTGCAAGTTTCAGCGCCTCTTCCGAATATTCCTTCACCTGTACCACATCAATTTCAGGAAGCAGCGTTTCACTTTCAAGCTGATTAAGAGAAGAACCACAGCCAACACATACTCCTGCAAGGGTTACTGCAAGGATCATTTTAAGATAATCTCTCTTTTCCATAACAAACACCTTATTTAAGGGTAGAATAACTCTCAACGTTAATTATATATTGAAGGGAACTGCTGGTCAATACAGCCTCTTATTATATCGTCATTTACAGCATATTTCTTGAAGCTTTTTATACAAGGTGTTATATTACTCCTTATAACGGAGGCGGTTAACCTACAATGATTCTTTACAGACATATAATACGTGAGCTCATTCTTCCATTCCTGTATTCCCTGGCAATAATAATTTTTATTTTTATGATGCAGTTGGCAGTACAGTTGTTGGGGAAAATGCTTTACAAGGGACTTGGTCTCGGTACAATCCTCGAACTCTTTCTTATTAACTCCGCCTGGATGATGGTTCTTGCTGTTCCTATGGCTGTTCTTGCCGCCACACTCATGGGTTTTGGCAGGATGTCGGCTGACAGTGAAATTCTTGCGATTAAGGCATCGGGACAGAATCTCTTTTACCTGATAACACCGGTATTTGCTGCCGGGCTGTTACTGACTGTCTTACTTATCTTTTTTCATAACCTGATTCTCCCGGAGGCCAATCACCGTTCAGCAAATCTTATGTCGGACATATCACGTAAAAAACCGGCTGCATTAATAGAACCTAATATCCTGATCAAGGATTTTGCAAATTATTCTATGATCGTAAATGATGTTAGAACCGGTACAGGCGAACTGCGTGGCGTTAAAATATTCTCAGATGTACCCGGTGAAGAACCGGCAACAACCATCGCCGACAGCGGTACCATTCAACTGACCATGGATGAGCACTATCTGCAACTGACGTTGTTTAATGGCGAAACACACAGCAGAAGTACGGAGCATCCGGAGGAATACTATATCGTAAAGTTTAAAAAGCATATGATTTTCATACCCAACGTTGACAGCAGGCTTCAGAGAACCGAGCGTCATTATCGCGGTGATCGAGAGAAAAGTGCGCAAATTTTACTAACGGATATTCACGGCTTTAAAAATACGAAACAGAATGCGCTACAGACCTACAACACCACAATGCAATCTTTCATTGCTACGGCAACATCCCTTGACTCCCTTGCACGGGACACTTCTATCGCCGGCACTTTTTTGCCGGACAGTATAACCACCTTTACTCAATGGCAACAAGCTTTACAGCTCCATCAGCCGACCGCCGTCCGCCACCTGCAGAAACATCAGCGATTTGTAAACCGCACGCTGCAGCAGGTACATCGACAGGACAGAAAAATCAGTCAGTATCTGGTTGAAGTACATAAAAAGTTCTCAGTCTCATTTGCCTGTATCATATTCGTACTTATCGGCGTCCCTCTGGGAATCATGGCCAGGCGTGGTGGTATAGCGGTAGGTGCCAGCTACAGTATATTCTTTTTTGTCGTATACTGGGCATTTCTCATTGGTGGAGAAAATCTTGCGGACAGACTGATAGTACCACCCGGTATTGCCATGTGGTCCTGTAACATCATCATAGGTATCTTTGGTGTTTTTCTCATTTTAAGAATGGTACAGGAATCTACTTTTATTAATTACGAACCGCTTATCAGATTCTGGCAAAAGATTGTAACAAGGAAAAAACCTGTTAAGGCTCATGCCGAAGGACTGATTTCAACAATTCTTTTTCGAGTCCCAAAGATAATTCTGAATAAATCAACCGGTATCCTTCCCTCCTACCTTATCAGAAATTTCTTATCCAATGTCTTCATGGTGTTTATCTCGCTCATCGTCATCTTTATAGTTATTGACTACGTTTCGAACCTCAAGCTATTCGAAACAGCGACCGTTCAGGATATAGTCCTTTACTACTGGTATTACCTTGCCTGGTTTATCGGCGTGATCTTCCCTATCGGTATTCTGCTTGCATCAATGTTTGCAATGGGATCTATGGTTAAGCACAGTGAAATTACCGCTATTAAAGCTGCAGGCATCAGTATCCGCAGACTTACTATACCAATGCTCTTTCTCGGATTAATTCTTTCTGTCGCCACCTTTTATCTGGGGGAAAGGATACTTCCACAGGCAAACGATAAACGGAAAGTGTTGCTTGAAGAGCTTCGCAGCGGGAAACGGCATGCAAAAGGATTGCCGAAACGTTTCTCACCCGGTGAATATCGAAGGAAGTTCTATTATTTCGGGAATACCAACACGGCCTACCGATTTGAGGAATTCAGGGTTAACCCGCAACTCGCCAGAGATATACGACGCGAACGATTTGCTAAAAACAAAATCATTGAAACTATTCAGGCGGAGCAGATGGTTTATGACAGTATTACAAAATGGTCATTTATCAACGGACACAAAAAAACTTTCAAAAAAACAAGCTTTATACAGACAACGTTTGACACCCTTTCCGACTCTATCCTCACGACCGCACCTGAAGAGATGACTGCCCGTATAAAAAGTATCGACGCCATGAGCTACTGGGAGCTGAAAAGCCTTCTTGAAAAAGCTAAAATGCGCGGTGAGAAAATTTCCAAATACCTGGCTGACCTGCATTTTAAGATTGCTTTGCCATTTATGAATTTTGTGGTTATTCTGGTCGGTTTATCTATAACTGCCCGCGGAGGACGGAAAGGCGGATCAGTCAATTTTGGTATCGGCCTTGGTCTGATATTTACCTATTGGGTCTTATCTCAAATTATTCTCGCACTCGGGAAAAATGAAACACTTGCACCCTGGCTGGCTGCCTGGGTTGGTAATATACTCTTTTTTATCATTGGCCTTTTTCTTTATCAGAGGGCTTCACAGTGAACGATACAAAACAGAAACTTCTCATCATTGATGACAGCGATGACACGCTCGATTTGCTGGAGATATTTCTCTATAAACAGTATGATATTATTTCCGCACAGAATGGCTTTGACGGCCTTAATAAGGCGCGTGATGAGATTCCTGATTGTATAATTTCCGATATTATGATGCCGGTCATGGATGGTATACAATTCTTTAACAATCTCAAGAAAAATGAATCCATTTCCCATATTCCGGTGGTCGCAATAACATCTTTTGCAAAAAAGATGAATACTAAAAGTTTATTAAATATCGGATTCAGTGAAATAATCACCAAACCGTTACACCGGGAGATTATTCTCTCTACCCTTAAAAAAGTAATGGCTATTCAAAAGGATGATACAAAATCAAATGCAGAAACAGATTCCTAATTTATTTACCGGAACACTTCTTGTCATTCTGATATCGCTCCTGGTATTATTTGTTTTCGGCGGGAGATATCAGTCTATCGGAGTCCCATTACTACTGATCACCACGATTCTCTTTCTCAGCGTACACCTGAAAAAAAATCTCAGGAAACGAAACACAACTGAACCGGTAAGCACCCTGGCCGAACCCCCTGTCCTTCAGCAGGCCCAAAAAACGGTTGAAGAATGTATGGCTGGTATCGACATTTCCGTTATCGGCACGGAATACCGCCGTGATCAGCGGCGTGAATTTGAGAACGCTATTGACGAGATGCTTGATCGATGCATCAAACTTATTTATGCCCATATCGATTCGCACACGACAGCCATTTTTTTCCCGACCCACGATAATGGATATAAAATCAGGCGATACCTTTCAAAAAGCGATTGTGTCAATCAGGATGCGGTTATCTATCCGGGTGTCGGTGTGATAGGCTCATTCCTGAAAGACGGTTTGAAACAGTTGAAGCTTACCGATATTGTAACCGACAGTATGACCTTGTATTACTATACCAAAGATGCCGGGATCCGTTCTCTCATGGCCAGCCCTATCATTGCCGACAAGGTAGAACGTGGAACCATTATCGTTGACAGCACTGAAAAAGATCATTTTACCGATGAAGATCATGCCTACCTGTCAACCATGGCCGACCTGTGCGGTCAGGCGGTATTTAATTCCTATGTATCCAACCAGCACCGGCTTGACCACGAACGCCTCGTTGCCATGAGCAGTACAGAAAAACATTTCTTCCGGGAACAGAGTATCGACGGAGTATTAGATAAACTCGTTGAGATTATCCCGTTCGCTTTCCACTGTGACCGGTTGACAATCAGCCTGCTCGATGGTGCCGGAGATACCGCTGTCATCAAACGGGTATGGGGCGAGCATACCGACAATCTGCTCACTAGTTCATTTTCAACTACCGACAAGAATCTTGCGAGTATACTCTACACCAAATATCTCTGTATCTTCAGGAATTTCTCTCGGGAACATTACGAGGTCCGGTATTATAAAGACGAACCACATACCAATAGTTTCAAATCGTTTCTCGCGTTCCCTGTTGGTGTTGACAAATGCAGGGGAATGATCCTTCTCGAATCAACGCATTCGGACACCTATTCTGAAAGCAGCAGGGACCTGCTCTCCCGTCTTGTCTCCTCCGCAGGTATAGCTATTGAAAAGATGCAGCTCCTTCAGCAGACGGAAAATCTTGCAATACGGGACGGCCTTACCGGGCTCTATAACCACCGCCAGTTCCAGCTCATGCTGAAAGAGGCGATCACACGTTCCATCAGGTACAACAAACCGCTTTCTCTTGCCTTATGCGATATCGACCACTTTAAAAAGGTTAATGATAATTACGGCCACCGCTTTGGTGACACCGTGCTAAAAGCCGTTGCCGGAAAACTGCAGAGCAGTATTCGCGAGGGTATTGATAATGCCGCACGATACGGCGGAGAAGAATTCACTCTGATTCTTGCAGAAACCGATGCCCGGAGTGCGGTCGAAACAGTAGACCGTATCCGCCAGAAGATCGCCGACATGGTCTTTCAGAATCCCATGGGTAAAGAGATGCATATCACGCTCAGTTTTGGGATCGCCGTATACGGAGTGCATGCCAAAAATCAGGAACTGCTGATTAAACGGTCTGATAAAGCATTATATCGGGCGAAGGAAAACGGGAGAAATAGAGTAGAGCTGTATTATGATACATAAGCCGTGAACGGCTTCAAAAAATCTTTTCCGCTAAATCATTCACCAACCGGCAAGAAATAAGCTCAATACCTTTACACTTTTCAGCCCAATCACTTCGTTTGGTCGGCACCGGTACCACACACTGCTTAAATCCCATACCGGCAAGTTCTTTCAAACGCGGGAGCATGCTGTTTACCGTTCGAATCTCGCCGCCGAGTCCTATCTCGCCGATAAAAGCAATACCATTTCGGACAGGGA